>JAEUVK010000188.1 GCA_016787135.1 Chitinophagaceae bacterium
CTTTGATCTTATTGACTTCCTGTGACGGGCAAAAAGAGATAACTGTGAATCCCGATCTAAGCAATAACAGCGAAAAATGGAAAGCCACGGTCAGAAATACCGTATGGGCCATGGCCAGATCTTCTTTTGGCCCATTCAGAATGACCGGTTACGAAAAACTGGATTCACCCAAGCTCAGAACCAATTCACATAAAGCTATCAGCTTCCATCTTTTTGGCCGCGACGAAACCTTTTCTCAAAGAAAAGTATATACACTTGATGTGGCCGGTCATTCAGATACTGCCCATGTACTGCTATTACTGTGGTTCAGGTCCAAAACATCAGAGCCTGGCTTTTTCAGTAAAAAAGAAAGTGAGGTATTAAGCGCCACCAAGGACGGGTTTGGTACGATAGTCATAAATAATGATACCGCTTCCTGGCAATTCAGTGTGGAATCATACGGAATAAGCTATCAGCATAGCCAGGATGTTCTCAAAAAAACCCGGGGTTATCTTTCGTATAAAGAAGATAGTATAGCCATTGAACCTGTGCTTACATTTTCAAATGGGAAGCCGGCTTTTGGTCATGTCAGTACAAAAGGGATCGTACTATCAGAAAAAAATGGTAAAACCATTGCCAGCCTTCAGTTACTCGGTAACAACTATGTATGGATACGAAAGGGCCTGCCCGATAAAACACAGCTTGCGATAGCCTCTTTGTTTGCTACTATCCTTGGTTCGAAGGATCTGTGACCGGGCTATCAATAGGTCATTAATTTCTGTATTACTTCATCCAGCCTTGATCTTGCCATGAAGTTACTTTCCAGCTCCGTATTGAAAGGTATAGGTGTATCCAATGAAGCACAACGCATCACCGGGGCATCCAGTAAAGAGAAACAATTCTCTGCTATCCATGCAGCGATCTCTCCGCCGATACCCCCGGTCAGAGTATCCTCATGAAGGATCAATACCCTTCCGGTTCTTTGTACCGCCTCGCGGATGGCCATATAATCCAAAGGCAATAAAGTACGCAGGTCAAGAATATCAATGGAAATTTCAGGATGTTCTGCCGCGTAGTCTTCCGCCCAGTGTACACCAGCACCATAGGTGATAATGGAAATGTCCTCCCCTTCCCGTACATGCCTGGCTTTGCCGATCTCAATTTCATAATACTCTTCCGGTACTGGCCCGCTTACAGCCCGGTACAATGCTTTATGTTCAAAATACATCACCGGGTTCGGATCGTTGATCGCAGCAATAAGCAATCCTTTAGCATCCATAGGTGTTGATGGATACACCACTTTCAATCCCGGAGTATGTACAAACCACGCTTCATTACTTTGCGAATGAAACGGACCGGCGCCTACACCGCCACCTGTTGGCATTCTTATCACCACATCTGCATTCTGTCCCCAGCGATAGTGGATCTTTGCGAGGTTATTGATGATCTGGTTAAACCCTGCTGTTACAAAATCGGCAAACTGCATTTCCATCATACTCTTGAACCCTTCGAGGTTTAAGCCCAATGCAGCGCCGACAATAGCACTTTCACATAAAGGTGTATTTCTCACTCTTTCTTTTCCAAAGTCAGTGACAAAGCCTTCCGTGATCTTGAAGGCGCCACCATATTCGGCAATATCCTGCCCCATCAGCACCAGGTTTGGATGTTTTTGCATGGATTGGTAAAGACCTTGCCTGATAGCATCTATTAAACGGAGATCATGAGTGGTGAGTGGTGAGTGGTGGGTAAGGTTCGAATTATCTATGATCTTCACTTCTGACCTCCAGCCTCCTGCTTCTACCTTTGCTGCATACACATCTCCCAGTTCGTCTTCAGTATTCACTTCAACAGGACCTGCTGCAAATCCGGTCTGCAATTCACTTTCTATCTTTTCTTTGAACTCATTCTTGATATTCTCTGCATCATGCTCTCTTAATACGCCGGATGATAACAGATATTGTTCAAAATTTTTGATCGGGTCTTTCATTTCCCATAATTTGAACAGTTCCTGCGGCACATATTTGGTTCCGCTGGCTTCTTCATGTCCGCGCATACGAAAAGTGATACACTCGATGAGATAAGGCCGCTGACTTTTCACGCAAAACTCCCTTACACCCTTAATGGTATCATACACGGTGAGAATATTATTACCGTCTATCTGTATCCCCTCCATGCCATAGCCTTTAGCTTTATCCACCAGACTGATACACCGGTATTGTTCTTCTGTAGGTGTGCTCAGCCCGTATCCATTGTTTTCAATCAGAAATATTACCGGCAGATCCCATACGGCTGCTACATTTAACGCTTCATGAAAATCACCTTCGCTGGTACCTCCGTCACCGGTGAATGCTAACGAAACCTTTTTTTCTTTTTTCAATTTACAGGCCAGCGCTACTCCATCTGCTATGGCCAACTGCGGGCCAAGATGCGAGATCATTCCGCAGATGTGATATTCTTTATTGCCAAAATGAAAACTTCTTTCCCTTCCTTTGCTATACCCTTCCTGCGATCCCTGCCATTGCATAAAAAGTTTGCTTAATGGCATATTCCTGGTGGTGAAAACACCGAGATTCCTGTGTAAAGGCATTACCCATTCATCTTCCTGCATAGCGAGTGCAGCGCCAACGGCAATGGCTTCCTGCCCGATACCGCTGAACCATTTGGAGATTTTTCCCTGGCGCAGTAGTACCAGCATTTTTTCTTCTATCATACGTGGCCATAACAGGCTGCGGTAAAAATGTACAAGCTGTTCGTTGGTTAACCCTTTCCTGTCGAATTGCATGGCTGCAAGTTCCACCATTCGGGTGGAATTAACAAAGAGGCCGCGTGAAAGTAATTATTCTTCCCGACGCTGGCGGTCTTCCTCTCTGAACAACAAAGAGGTGATCAGTGTCAGTAATAGGCTAAATAAAAGGCCTGAGCCAAAATTGTCAATCTTAAACCCTTTTACCCAATCGCTGGCTAAAAGGACAGTGATGGTGTTTATGATAAAAAGAAATAAACCAAAAGTGAGTAGGGTAAGAGGTAAAGTGAAAATGATCAGAACGGGTTTCAGGAATACATTGAGCAAGCCTAATACAACAGCAAACCAGATAGCCGTGATATAGCTATCCACATGGATCCCGGGAAGAACCTGCGCCAGTAAAAAAGTAATGGCGGCTGAGACAAGCAGGCGAATGATCAATTTCAAATGCGTGATTTTATACTGGCAAAACTACTGTTTACACCACCACAAGCTCATAAAATTCTTCCGGCCTGAGATATTTTTGTGCCAGCTCCTGCAGCTCTCCGGCAGAGATGGTTTTGATCGTATTGATGGAGTTATAGAAATAATTTTCATCAAGTCCGTTCAGAATAATATTCTTCCATCTTGCTATGATCTGGAAGGGGCCATCGAGGTCACCAAGGATACTTCCCATCATGTAATTGCGGACCAGTAATAACTCTTCATCGCCGACCGGTTCCTCCCGTAAGTCCTCCATTTCCTTATACACCTCACTGATTGTTGCTTCACAAACATCTTTACCTGCTTCTGTGCTGATCATCCAGGCTGACTCATGAATATGATTCTGCAAATAACTATGGATACCGTACGTATAACCTTTATCTTCCCGTATGTTGCTCATCAGCCTAGAGCCAAAGAAACCTCCAAACAAGCTATTCAGCACCTGCACTTTTAAAAAGTCAGGATGGTGGCGATTGGGAAATGGCCTTGCAATACGCACAGAACCCTGAACCCCTTCAGCATTATTGATCACACGGAATTTTCTTTCTGAAGAAGGTTGTGTGCTGATCTTCTTCCCCAAAATAGGGTCATTGCCAAGATCCCCAAAATTATCATTTAGCAATTGTTCAAGATTAGCGGGCAGTCTCCCTGCAACAAACATCACAAACTTCCCTTGTCTGTAATACCGATCATAAAAATCAAAAAGCTGTTGCTTATTCAGGTGTTCAAAATCTTCTTCTTTGGTATATCTTCCGTAAGGGTGTTGTTCGCCATACAGGTAAACATCGATCAGCCTTCCGGCAACAAACTCACTTTTTTTCAGGTTTACCTTCAGCCGCTGTTTCATGTTCTGCTGGTAAATAGCCAGTTCATCTTCCGGCATCGCAGAGTCGGTCAGTAATTCCCTGACGGCCGGTAACAATTCACCTACATGTTTTGTAAGACAATGAAGTGATACAGTCGCCGTTTCATTATAGCAAGCTCTGTTCAGGTAAGACCCATAATACTCAAAATGCTCATTGACCTGGAAAGCTGATTTATGACGGGTGCCGTTCTTTAATAAGAAATTGGTCGTGGCGGCCACCAGGTTCTGATCCTCATACCAGTTTCCGGCATAGAACACCCATTCGATCGACATCACTTCCTCCGCCCCGGCATCAATCGTATATACGTCCACCCCGTTCTTGAGTGTTAATTTTTTATACGGCTTCAGCTGCAGGTTGAAATTGACCGCATCCACTATTGCCGGGGCTACTTTTCTATCTAACCCTTTTATTGTTTCAATCATATCAATTACCTGAATAATAATACAACGTATTGCTGTTCTCTTTCCTGAAAATATTACGGCTTTCCTGCAAAATATCTTCTGTTGTCACTGAGCCATATTTCTCCAGTTCGAAATTCATCCATGAAGCATCACCAAGCAACTCATAGTAAGCGAGGCTGTTAGCCCTGTTCATCACACTCATATCCTCGAAGGCCATCATGCTTTCTGTCTTGTTCTTCACTTTTTGTAATTCTGTTTCTGCCACCAGTTCACTCTTCATCTTATCCAGTTCAATTTCGATGGCTCTTTCAGCTTCTTCCATCTTTACCCCTTTTACCAATTTACCTTCTATGCAAAGCAAACCGGCATCGGTACTTCCATAATGATAACATTCGATATTGCTGAATAATTGCTTCTCTTTTACCAATGATTGATATAGCCTCGATGAGCCTCCTCCGCTGAGAATATCGGTCAGCAGGTCTGTGATGTAATATCGCCTGTCCAATCTTGGATAGATATGCCAGCATTTATATAAAGCATCCAGCGGCACATTGGCTTTTATTTCCAATTGTCGTTCTTCCCGTTGTTCGGGCTCCTGCGGCAGGTTACGCTTGTATTTTTCTCCTGCGGGAATATCTCCAAACCATTTTTCTGCCAACGTTTTTACTTTCTCTGTTGTTACATTCCCGGCTACGACCATGATAGCATTGACCGGTCTGTAATATTTAAAGAAGAATTCCTTTACGTCTTCCAGCTTTGCATTTTCCACATGAGAAAGTTCTTTACCGATGGTCATCCACCGGTAGGGATGTCTTGTATAGGCCAGTTCTCTCATTTTGTGCCATACATCGCCATACGGCTTGGCGATATAATGCTCTTTGAATTCTTCACATACCACTTTTCTTTGCACATCCAGGCTTTTTTCACCAAAGGCAAGGGACAACATACGGTCGCTTTCTAACCAGAAAGCCGTTTCAAGGTTTTCAGCAGGAAGCTGAATGTAATAATTAGTAAGGTCGTTAGTGGTATAAGCATTATTCTCACCTCCGGCCATCTGTAAAGGCTCGTCATAATTGGGAATATTTACAGAGCCGCCAAACATCAGGTGTTCGAATAAATGGGCAAAACCTGTTCTTTCGGGATTTTCATCCCTGGCTCCTACATCATACATGATATTCATCACCGCCATCGGTGTGGATGTATCCTGGTGAACAATGACCCTCAGGCCATTGGCCAGGGTAAATTTTTCAAATTGGATCATAATGAAATAACAGTGGCTTACAGCTAAAGTTTACAAAAGTATCGAAAAATAGTGCTTCTGCAGAATGAAAGGCATTACCCGTTTCGGTTAACAAATCCCGGTAATGCTACAAAATGCTTTTGACCTTGAATTCGATCTGTTTCAATTCCCCGTCACGTCTTACTATCATTTTGAGTCTTTCGTTGGCTGATTGCAGGGCGATTTTATATTGATTGAGGTTACCGGAAAAATTGTTATTGATGGCCACTACAATATCGCCTTCCCTGAGACCGGCAGATTCTGCTGGTGATCCTTTGGCGACATCACCAACCTCTACCAACCCATTTACAAAGTACAATTCAATGCCTGAGTAGGAATAATCAAAAGGATCACGGTAATGCGAATTAGGTATCATGTAAATATCCCTTTTCTCGTAATTGATTATAGTATTGAAACGACGCAGCAGGTCATTACCGATAAGCCCCCCGAGATAAGGGTAAGACGTGACATTATATACATCATCAAAAATATAGGTAGGCACATTACGAAAGCGATAAGGTCCGAATTTGAACTCTTTGACGACGGTCACATGCATATCAATTTTTCCGCCAACCCCTTCACCTTCTTTGGCAAAAAGTTTTCTTTTCCTGCTGAGAATGGCGCTGTCCTCTGCAAAGTCCCTGGAAAGCATCAGGCATACACCGGCGCCAATATCATGCAGAAACCTGGCAGTAAGGGTATGTTCATCTTTTACCCTTGCAAACTGAACAGGCAATGTGCTCAGAATGGGTTTGGTCAGAAACCCGCCTCTTGGGTAACGAATGGTTCCTTTGCTGCAAAAATCAAGTTTGAGGCTGTCATAATTGATCTTAACGATATAGCGGCTCAGTACCGAATAACCGATTATGCCGTCTATCTGTTCGCCATATACAGTGGTCAGAATGGAATAATCATTTACATGAAAATCGAGGTTGTCAACCGTAAGGCCGGGAAAATGAAGTTTTCTTTTATACAAAAAACCTACTTTCTTGATACCGGCAATACCCCTGATGGTCTTGTCCGTTTGTTCCGGCACAAGTTTAAGTTTCGACACCGTAGTAGAGTCAAGCGAAATACCACTGCTCCCGCTGTCAAGGATAAAATTCAACGTATCGGCAAACTCATCCAGTGTGGCCCTGAGAATGATCACCCCACCCGTAAGCTGGGTAAAAGGGATGCGGGTAAGCAACCGGGATGGTGGTTCAATGAATTCTTCCTGGGCCTTTACAAAAGAAGTGGCTAAGAACACAGCGATGGCAGTTACAAATATCTTTTTCATCATGCGAATCGTTTGGTAAGCAATAGTTAGGAATAATGAGACAGGTCATACCAACTGATATGATGCAGCGCCGGTTACTTTGCTAAATGTAGCGTATAAATCCCCTTTGTCAAAACCATTCAGCCCATTTTCTCCTTTTGACGGACCTATGCGGCTTACGATCCGATAAGCAATCCGGTAAACCTCATAGATTTGCTGTTTCCCCTGTAATTTTGCAGCCTCATGAGTAAACAACTACAAGAGCTATATAGTAAAGCTGCTGATGGGAGTTTCCTGACTGTAGAAGAAGGTGTTTTTCTTTATCATCGTGCCCCCGTTGCTGACCTGATGTTCATCGCAGATGAGCTTCGGAAAAAACAGGTGCCGCATGGTAAAGTAACATGGCAGATAGACCGCAATGTGAACACGACCAATGTGTGTATCGCTAATTGCAAGTTTTGTAACTTCTATCGCATACCGGGTCACACGGAAGCCTATATAACTGACATGCCAACCTACAGAAAAAAGATCGCGGAGACCTTAAAATATGGCGGCGATCAGTTATTGCTGCAAGGTGGTCATCATCCTGAGCTGGGTTTGCAGTTTTATACTGATACTTTCAGCCAGATCAAAAAAGAATTCCCTACGATCAAATTACATGCGCTGGGACCACCCGAGGTAGCGCATATCACCAAACTGGAAAAGTCAACCCACCATGAAGTATTGATGGAACTGAAAAAAGCCGGCCTTGATTCATTGCCCGGTGCAGGGGCTGAAATACTGATCGATCGTGTCAGACGCCTGATCAGTAAGGGTAAATGCGGGGCACAGGAATGGCTTGACATCATGCATGAAGCGCATAAGCTGAATATCACTACTTCTGCGACGATGATGTTTGGTCATGTGGAAACAATAGAAGAACGCTTTGAACACCTGGTGAAAATAAGAGAAGTACAAAGCCACAAACCGGAACAGGCAAAAGGTTTTCTTGCCTTTATTCCCTGGACATTTCAGGATGCAGATACTTTGCTTGCAAAGATTCGTGGTGTACACAATCTTACTACTCCCGAGGAATATATCCGGATGATCGCCCTGAGCCGCATTATGCTGCCAAACGTAAAGAACATACAGGCAAGCTGGTTAACTGTAGGTAAACAAACAGCACAGCTTTGTCTCAACGCTGGCGCTAATGATTTTGGCTCCATCATGATCGAAGAAAATGTGGTGAGTGCTGCTGGCGCCCCGCATCGTTTTACTTACAGAACAATACAGGAGGCTATCCGTGAAGCAGGGTTCGAACCTCAATTGCGTAACCAGCAGTATGAGTGGAGAGAAATACCGGAAATGATTGAGGAACAGGTGATCAATTATTAAAAGATAGCGGTCGCTATATAATTAAATGCGAATCATACACTATGGCTACAGGTAAAACATTTGACCTATTTAGAAAAACCGGTATCGCCGAGGGTATTTCCTTTATTGTTCTGTTATTAATAGCAATGCCACTAAAATATTTTGCAGGCTTACCGGTAGCGGTGACGATAGTTGGCTCCATTCATGGAATTCTATTCATAGCCTATCTGGTATTGGCATGGGAAGCCAGGAATGAACCTGTGGTAGTTAAATGGAAAAAGCCTGTTGCCTGGATGGCTACCTGTTTTATCGCTTCCATACTTCCTTTCGGGCCTTTTGTACTGGAAAACCGCCTGAAAAAAGAGCAGGTAATGTTATAAAAATAATGTCGGCCTTTAATAACTTTATTACTCACCAAATAAAAAGGAGGTATTCATGACATCTGCAGTATATTCATGGAAACCTTTGGTCGGTATCGCCTGACCGGGTTGTTCCATTAAAATATCTGTGACACAAATGTGTCTGCCATTCAGGTCAAATCTGGGTGGCTTTTTTGTTAGAAAATGAAAGAAAAGAGTTTTACTCCATGATCTGTTCGATATGAGCCAGTCTTCCATCAGTGGTCATTCCTTCTATCACTACACGAAAAGCTTTGCTTACATCATTGTTATAAAAGCGAAGAACGGTTTCCCTTTTTTGCGGGGCCAGGATCACCGAAGGGTTCCAGTATAGGGTGGTGCGCAGGTCACGCTGTTCATTGCCCTGTTTGAATGTACTATAGTTCGGGGAATAAAACTCTTTGATCGCTGTATATCCAAAGATCTTATGGTTGGCCAATCCTTTCCCGGGTTCCTGTTTTACATCATCACCGCGTCTTGTGTAGATAGCAATAGCGCCATTACCTCCATTAAAGCCCCCCATAAAAGGCGGACGGAATACTTTAATGTAAGCCACGTCATTCACACTGATAGAAGAAATAAAGTTCGCATCCGTGGCTACTTCGTCAAGATACAACTGGGGAGAACCGCCACGCCATTGCAAGGTAGGGGGATTGCTTCCTGTATTTACCTGCAAACCAGCCACTTTTCCCTGCAGGTAATTGAAGATATTGACGGAGCTGACCGCTAAGGGGTCATTCAAAAGGTCGAACTGGTATCCATCCCCTCCGCTGAAAAGACCGGAAGCATACTTTTCATCCATTAGCTGAACAGGCGTTTTACCCTTACTTCTTACCGTTACATTCTCCAGTGTTTTTATCTTGAACTCGTTTGCAATATCATTTGCCTCATCGGCCAGTAGCCACTGACGGTATGAACCTGCCGTATCATTCCATAATGTGTTAGCGTTAGCCACCGGTACAGTGATAGATGGCGCCGGCAGCCTATCTGTCATGAACTGAACAGATGCATCACCCAGTCCTTTTCCTTTTTGAAACTGGTAATGTACATGCGCTGTATCAAACAGAATAACAGATGGGTCTTTAAAACTGCCGTCAGGTTTTACCGGGGCCAATACGAATTTTCCCTGTGCATCTTTTTGCCTGACGATTAAAATAATCTCTGTACCTGGAGCTATTTGTCCCGGCATTACACCATACACTTTTCCTGACAACGACATATAGGCTGTATCTCTTTCAAACTTCAGCTTTGGTGTTTTACCGGCGATCACCTCCTCCCATTTATAACGTCGCCAGCCATGTGTCAGCATGATCAGGTCAAGATGCTGCCTGGTGGAATCACTGTTATTGGAAAAATAATAAGCCGGGTTATAAATGTCGCCTTTCAATTCGCTGCTCAGTAACAGGTGTGATACGATATTGCTGCTGCTGTCAGTTCCTATCGCCACATCTGTGACAGCAACTGACAGGTTAGCAATTAGACTATCGGGGATGGCGATTTTTATTTCATTCCTGGCCCTTTTATTCAATCCCCAGTGCTGCACTTCCATTTCCGGCTGAAAGCGGTAGTCCTCATTATTCACAAAAGTGATACGTTCTGCCAATGCTTTCCAGTTCTTATCAAAAACGGTGATCGTCAGTATGCCACTTGGCAACTGTATGGTTGGGATGGTCGCTTTTATAAAAGTACCGTTTGTTGCTCTGGCTATTTTAAAAGCCTGATGCTGGTGCATTGTACCTACTACATGTAATGTATCTGAAGATGCCGCCGTTTCGGGTGTATAACGTATTGTAAGACTCTGGCTGGTTTCGGATACAGTCACCTGCAACGATATACCTGTTTGTTTCATTGGGGGTAGCGGGGTGTTACGTTCAACATTTTTCTCATCCCTCCATTTTACCATATAACCGGCGCCTTGTACAGGTACGAAAGAAAAAACTCCCATGCCATCATGCACAGACCGGATACTGTCAACTTTTTTACCCTGGTTATCGAGAATGACCCCTTTTACTCTGACAGGCTTTCCCCATTGATCATTCGCCTTAAAAGCAACCTTGTTATAAATACCGGCAATAATATCTCCCCCTTCGGGAAAAAAGACCAGCGTGGGGACCGGTGGATTTTTAGTTGTCGCGGGAGCGGGGTTCCGGTTAATGATCCTGATCGTTTTACTATATAAAAACGCAGAATCAAAATTTAGCATCCATTTGGTATAGGCCCTTACATAAATATAATTTCCTCTATACTCTGTTGGTATCTCAAATTGCCCGTTCGTAACCGCGTCGACTATCGGACTGACGGTGTGCTGCAAGAGATTCCCCTTATCATCGATCCAGTCAACATATAATGACTTGCTTTCATCCGCCGGGAATACTTCGCTCATCATATAGGCCTTGAACCAGATCGTTTCGCCGGCAGCATAAGCCGGCTTGTCATAATGCAGGTAGGTCTTTTCCGGGTTATATTTTTCTGCATACTTTACGATTCCGGCATCAATATCCTGTGCGTTGGGTGCAAAAGCCAGTAAACAAATAAGTGAAGTACCACTAATGTATTTTAAAGCAGTCCGCATATACCAATTCATACCTGAAATTACAGCACAGAGGCAATCTAATGAAGAGGTTAACAGTTTTACAACAAAATATTTTTTATAGATTGATCAATGGCTTAGACTAAACCGGTATCCCACTTTATGGATCGTCTCGATATTTACCGATGGTTCTGAAGCCAGCATCTTTCTCAGCCTCGCCAGGAATACATCCATACTCCTTCCCAGAAAAAAATCATTCTTTCCCCATACATGCACCAATATATCTTCCCGTTTCAGCACTTTATTAGCGTGTTCGCAAAGGAAAGTAAGCAATTCCGCTTCCCTTTGCGTAAGTGTTATTGTTTCATTCTCCGCAGACAATCTCAAATCCTCAGGTATGAATGTGAAACGGCCAATCTTATAAGAACGTTGTGCCTCGCTATTGATAAGCAGCCTATTTCGCCTGATAAATACATTGATCCTTGACAAAAGCTCTTTCATACTGAAAGGTTTGACAATATAATCATCAGCGCCAATTGCAAAACCCTTTAGCTTGTCTTCTTCCAGCGATTTGGCTGTAAGAAATAAGATAGGAACTATGTCACTTTTCTGCCTGATCTTTTTGGCGAGACTGAAGCCGTCGCGATAAGGCATGTTGACATCGAGGATGCAAAGATCGGGATCTGCCTTCTGGTAATAGTCCCATGCCGCTTCCCCATCCGGGCAATTAATTACCTGAAAACCGGCTTCCTCCAGGTTGTCTTTTATAATAAAACCGAGCTGAAGGTCATCTTCAGCCACCAGTATTTTTATTTTTTGCTGCATACAGTAAATTTATCCGGCAGGTAATTCCACAATAAATGTACTCCCTTTGCCCGGTTCGCTTTCCACCTTGATCCTGCCGCCGTGTTCCGTAACAATTTTTTTAACAAACGAAAGTCCGATACCAAATCCTTTAGAAGCATAAGCTTCCTCTTTCCTGATCCTGAAAAATTTCCTGAACAGGTTTTTTATCTGCCTTTTTTCAATACCGATCCCATTATCTTTCACTGAAACCAGAATATGATCGCCCCTATTCTGCACAGTAACAATGATCTTCGGGTCTTTTGAATATTTTATAGCATTATCCAGCAGGTTCATAATAACTATGATCAAATAATCTTTATTGGCATTGAGAAAAGGGTTTGATGTATTCAATTCAAGCGTAAGATTTGCCTTTCTTTCATTGATAAGCGGTGCAAGATTAGTCACTGCTGTTTCTATCAATTCATGAATATTCACTCTTTGTTTTGAAAAATGCAAATGGCCTGATTCGATATATGCAAAATTCAAAAGTTTTTCTGTCTGGCTTTTCAGGTAGGCGGCCTGGTATTCAACTATGCCGGCATACGTTGCAAGTTTTTCCGGTTTTCCGGCAATGGCAGGGTCCTTCAATACCTCTGCAGCGAGACTGATCACCGATACCGGTGTTTTGAACTCATGTGTAAAGTTGTGAATGAAATCCTTTTGTGTTTCGTTCAAAAATTTCTGCCGGTAAAAATAATACAGGCTGGCACTGAAAAGGATAAGCACCAGCAGTAGTAGTGCGCTGCTGATGATCCAGAAATTCATTTGTGCCAGTATATATTGCTGGCGGTTGGGAAAGAACAATGTGAGATGATCATACTCCCGGTTCAGCAGCGGTATTGCCGATGATTGCTTTTTTGCTGCCTTCGTACCTGCTGACTTCAGAACACCTGTATAAATATACTTTCCGGAAGCAGAATTATAGATACCTATATGGCAATCTGTAAATATGCCAAAGTCCTCCAGTTCATATTGAAGGTAACTTACAAGAGAATCATGATTTACAGGCAGGATAAGACGGGCAAGATAGAGATGGGCCTCCGGCTTTTCGATCAGCTCATTAAGATGTGAATAATTATAATTACTGGCATTTATATCCTCATATAAACCCCTGATCGTTTTGATAACGCTCTGATCAAATTCTTTCTGTTCTTTTCTGTAAACTTTTTTCAGCCATACTAATTGAAAAACAATAATAGCAGCGATCACCAGTGTGCTGATGAACATTCCAAGACGAATGGCGGACGAACGTATGGAGAGAGTAACCATAAAAGACAATTACTGCAAAGTTCTGTCGGATACAGGAAGATTGAACAAATTAATTACAGCCGGATAATTAAAAAGACGATCTCCTGGGAAGAGACCGTCCTTGCCGAAACCACTAACCATCGAGACTGTTACTTACTGACGGGTTTTACGGATTTATGTTTCTTAGTATGCTTCCTTTTGATAGCAGCCGCACCAGTATTTGTTTTTTTCACAGGGGCGGATGGGCTGACAGCAGCCGTTGTGGAAGCTGTTTTCATTGCCGGTTTATTCATTTTTGCAACAGGGTTTGAAGTGCTTGTTTTTTTAGGAGTCGCCTGTGCGTTAACGGCTCCGGCTACCAGCATCAATGCTATTACCGGGATAATGTACTTTTTCATGATTACTTTTTTTAGTTGAAAAATTGATACCGCTAATTTGGATGATTCATTTTTCTTAACCGAGAAAATGAAACCGCTTAACCGGGGATTAACATGCCTTAACAAGTCATGTCTGTAACACTGTTTCCGCTTTACTTCGCTAAACAATTTCTTTCAGAAGAGAGGTTGAAAGAAAAAAGGCAGCTCCTGCCAAATAAAAGTGATAAAAGAGGGTTAGTTACCCGTCAATCCTCCTTTTGCTTTGCAGGTATTTATCATGGATGATAGTGCTCATTGGCTTTTCATATACTTTGCTTTCCAACCATGAGATAATATCGAGGTAGGCAAAGGCCCTTGTTTCAAACCGGTTCTTTTCCAGGTATTTTACTTTATGCAGCAGTTTTTCCAACTCCGGCCTTATTTTTCTGGCCGGCACACCAAATGATTGACGCAGGAACTTGAGCATTTCTTCTTCAATCACAGTAAGATTCTCCTTTTTAGCCATGAAGCGATATACTGATCTCGCCAGTGACTCGATGATATCAATATTACCAAGCTCGTAATGCGCCAGCAGGTGAACAAGCCGTGAATAGCTTTGCAGGTCATCGCGTAGATCGGTATTGTCATTAATGATCTTTTGCAGGTAATCAATAGATGTCTCATAATCACCACTGCCGAAATAAAGAATGGCGATCTTATAATTCACTACCAATATCCTGTGGGTGTCTATAAACAAAGAATTCTCTTTTAGCCCTTTTTCAATACCCGGCACCAGCGTTAACCCTTCTTTGAACGTTCCCATCATCGAATGCTGGTTGATCTTTGCACTGGCGATATATACAAACGACTGGATACGGAAACTGTCGTTCTCCACTACCCTGGGTGTTTTGGAGAATTCTTCGAACACTTTCAGAATTTTTTCAAACTGATTGAAATTGCGAAGGTCGAAATGCGCATTCAGCAGGTTATGCAGTCCTTTTATATAGTGGCCGGTTTCGACCCGTATCATCAGCGGCTGCTCCTGGAAAAGGTTTATCCATTTCTGGGAATAGCGGTAGTAGATCAGGAAATTCTGCCGGATAAAAGCATACCATGTATAACTCTGATAGAGATATAATCTTTCATAAAACCCTGTCTGTTCCCATGCTTTTGGGGGCAGGTGGTCTTTCATGAATTGAATGACCTGTGTTTCATCTTTTTCATTTCTGGCGTGGCCATATTTAATAAACCATCCATATAGTTGCAAAGCAAGATTTGAAAGCCTGGCGACCATATCAATATGTTCACCCACTTTAATTGCTTCGGCCGACAGTTCCTCGGCCCGGTTCATCATGCTGCGTGTGATATGCAGTGTTTCGATTCTTTTTTCCAATGCGATCACCAGCGTAAGAAAATTGAATTTTTGGTGAACTTTGGCCATTTCTTTTGCCTTATCCAATATTTTCAAGCTTTGTTGAAAAAGGCCCTTTTTGTAGAGGATATGTGCATAGTCAAATTGCTCATTTAATTGCAGATCGATACTGTCAGAGCTTTTTAAAAGCCGGAGACTGGCCAATATCTGCTTATAAAGATGGGCCTTTAGGTTATACAATTGCCTTTTTTCAGTACCGGGGAGTTTCTTCAGTAAAACCCGCTCGTCATAATCTCCCATTTTGTCCACCGCGTCAAAAAGTTGGATGATCTTGAGGTCCTCTTTGGCCGAGCTGCGTTTGATATAAAGCTTAAAGTGTCTTTTTTCGGATTTTTCGAGTGACTTTATTAATTGAAATAATATATCTGAAGAGCGGTTGGGCATGGTACAAAAATATCAGGAAACGCAATACCAGAGCGGTTTTTATTAAAAAATAACCGTTTTGGCATACGTAAATCAACAATAAGTTGGTTTGAGAGGCAAAAATGCCTGCCGTAGATTTGTGTTATCAAAGTTCTTCAAAGGCAGGCAATCGTTAGAAAGGCAAGCGGGTCAGAGGTCATCGAGATAAAGTGCCGATCTTACAGAACTAAAGCTGAGCGATCAGCAACCGAAAAAGATCATTCTAAGAATTTCATATGGCAAGCAATCGTTAGAGGTCAGTCCGTTTCTACGGAAGGGCCTTTTTTGTTTTTAGGCCCTGCTAAAGTATGAGATAAAACAATTCAATCGTAATTTTTTTTACTTTTTTTTAGCATTTCCTATTGCCTGAATAGGATTCCGGTATCCCTTTCCCCCCTTTTTCCTTTTACGAACCTGATTTATTTATCTTCACAGCCTAACTGACATGCTATGGCGATCCGCATTTTTATTACCGGGGGCACTTTTGATAAAGAATATAACGAACTGAACGGACAGCTATATTTTAAAGACACGCATATGCAGGACCTGCTGGAAATGGGCCGTTGCCGGATCGACACCGAGATCAGGACCCTGATGATGATAGACAGCCTTGAAATGACGAACGAGGACCGGGAACTCATCATTCACCAGTGTAACCAATGCGAGGAAACCCAAATAGTCATCACACATGGCACAGATACCATGAGTGAAACCGCTAAAGTACTGGCAGAGCATGTAAAGGGAAAGACAATAGTTTTATTCGGTGCCATGATCCCTATCAAGTTCGGTAGTTCTGATGGCCTCTTTAACCTGGGCAGTGCGTTAGCTTTTGTACAAACATTGCCCGCCGGCGTATATGTTGCCATGAATGGCCGTTATTTCCACGCTAATAATGTGAGAAAAAATAAACAAACCGGGATGTTTGAAGAAGTAAAATGAACGCAGCTAACCATATGTAACTGCGCCCATTTTGTAGCTGAAATATCAGCGGTTAAAAACGAACTGGTTTCGCTGAAAAAAATTACCTTCCCCATCAAACATCACCAGCTTGGTAATTGTAAATTGGCTTGTCCCAAGTACCAGCAGGTGATGAAAAGTGGCTGACCTGCTGTCATTACCATCCTTCCCTTTTTCTTCGAGCACAACTTTTACAGATCCATCTGGCTGAACCGATCTTTCTATCACTTTCATGTCATTGATCATAGTACCGTTTGCTTTGATACGATAATGATCCTTGCCTCCATGCCCTGATTCGCCGGGATAGGAGAAGTCCATTTCAAAATGATCCTCGCCTTTCTTTTTAACAGCCAGCGATGCTTTGATGCTTTCCTTTTTATTACTGGTGTAATCAAGATACGTAAGCTCTCCCGTCCAGCTACCCGCCACTGCCTGAAAATCCTTACTGGTGACAGATTGAGATTGAGCGGAGTAAAAAATGCCTGCCGCGATAACAAGAATAAACAGATGTTTCATAAAAAAAATTTGATGATGAAAAAAATGACGGGACAAAAATCAGCAGCATCAGGATGGCAGTCGCTGCAAAAATTGATCTGCTACCTCTTAAAGGAGTATCAAATGATGATGACGGGTATCATATCATATAATTATCCGGTAGTTAAGCTTTCAATAAATTCCTTAGGCGTCTTTTCGGTAACCTTTTTAAAAGATCTGTTGAAAGTGGCCTTTGAATTGAACCCGCAATCATAAGCGATGCCAAGCAGGGTCTGTGTTTTTTGCTCGCCTTGCTTCAGTTTTTGTATCACTTCCTGCACCCGGTAAGAGTTGATAAAGTCATTGAAATTTCGTCCCGTACCATCATTGATCACTTTAGACAAAACAGAAGTATTGGTATTAAGCCTTTTAGCGAGATCAGCAAGTGAAAGCTCCGGCTCAAGATAAGGTTTGCCTCTTTCCATATGCTCCAGGAGCCGTTGTTTCCATTTATCCAGTTCAGGTTTTGCCTCTATTATGTCCTCGTTTGTCACTTTTGGGGCAGATTCTTTTGCAGGTTCGAAATGCAATCTTTGTAATGATCTGGGATAAGTGAAGTATCCTGCAATGCTTAAATAATAAATAACAATGCCAAGACCCAGATAGGCATACCACTGAAATTTGTAAGTAATACCGTTATTCAACAAACCCACCAGTTCAAACAAAAAGAAAACCAGTACACCAGCACTGATAGTATATAAAAGGTTACGCAGCCAGTCAAACCTGATCTCGTCTGTGGAAGAAAAATTCTGTTTCACATAAGACTGATAGGTGCGGAAAGCTTTCAGTGTTATAAAAAGATAATAAGCGAAAGAAAGCAGGGCCGCCAGATCGAACCAGGCGTTCTTCTCCAGATCAGCCAGCGGCCCTTTGGTACCGTATTGCGTTTCTTCTATTACCGGGAATGGCCGGTTAAGGGAAAAATCAACGACGAATTTGATGATCATCAGGGTTAACCAACCAGCAGGAAGCAAAAGGTGCTTCCGGTGCCTCTTTGAAAACCTGAAGTCAGTATTTGTCAAGCTAAGAAAATAAAAATACAGTAAAGGCCCCATCCAGATCACGTTATTGAATGGGAAATAAAACATAAAGCTCGTAAAATCATCGTGGGTGTCATACCAGCCGGCAAAACCCAGCATCCAGTAAGCGATCCTGACCGCATTCAACAATAACAACCAGCCAAGTAGTTTGTCGCTTAGACGGTCCGCCGTCCAGCCACGGTAAAATAAAAGGAGGGCAAAAAAGACACCCTGTATAAACGGAGGAAGCAGCAATGAACTGTAAATATTAAAATCAAAAGGCATACACTAAACTAACCATTCATCCGCGGATTAAGAGCCCTGGTACGTATCCGGTTCGGCAAAACCTGTTGCAAATCATAAATTGCTACCTGAATGCAACACATCGAGTTCCTTCATATTGATCATTTTGAACAAAACTATCATCGCACTCCCCCGGCAGCTGGACTGGCGCATTTTATTGACTTTTTCTGGGAGACCCGTTTTGATCATTTATGGAAGCAGTATCCCAGGGGCTTTTCCGATGCCCAGTTTCCGAATATCGGCTATACTTATATCATCAATCTTGGGACGCCTTTCGTCATGCAGGTAGATCATAAAAAATTTCACATGAAGACCGATGGCTTTCTCCCCCGGTACAATGCTATCGAATGTTTCCATAAACCGGGTAATCACCTTTTCGGGATCAAATTCCGTATCTCACCTGTGATTTTTGAAAAGAAAGTGAACTTTTCTGAATACAGAGATTATATCTTTCCGTTAAGCTACCTGTTGGACCAGGCTATTATTGACAGGGTAAAGAGAGCAAAGACATTTGAGGAAAGGGTCAGCACCTTATCCAAACACTTTTTATCGGTGCTGGTAAAATATGAAGGCTCTCTGCAGGGTGTGAATATTGTCAGCAAAATATTAGAACGGGCATTTCAGCAAAATGATTTTACACTGTCTGTAAAAAAGGAGGCAACAAGGCATAATATTTCAGAAAGAACATTGCAGCGCTATTTTGAAACCTGTACAGGGATCAGCAGTAAAAAAGCTCTGCAGATGATGCGTATCCGCAAAGCCGTAGCACACCTTGCTAACTCTCCTGCTGATTTTCATTATTCTTTATATGGCTACTACGATCACAGTCATTTTTATAAACACCTGAAACAGTTTTTACAAAAAAATACACTGAAAAACCTGCAGCCACACTTGAAACTGCTTGAAGGATTACATAAAAAAACAGTACTTGTACAGTAATATTTTCAGGAACATATTACTACTATCAGCGTTCGCAACTTACCGGATAGGACAGGCGCTCTGGCTGCTGATCTTCGGCTTACAGGGATTATCTGCATCCTGATTATAACTACTATGGTCCCATACAATTCCCATCTCTGAGCTGCCTGCGGTGTAAGAATAACTGTTCTTGCCTATCTGTGCATCATGTCCCACTCCTACTCTTATTCTGTCACGGTCATTATCCCTTCCTGTTAAGTTAAAGGATAAGGTCAAGCTAACCGTATTCATATCCCGGAAGTTCACACTGCCGCGGTACCAGAGACCAAGACTTACATCCACCTGGTTTTGTGTTACTTCCATACCCAATTGATAGCTGCTGTGCTTTGCCTGCCTGTACCCAAAGGCGCCAATGCTGAATGACCATGTTTGTTCAGGGTTAGTGTAGGTGTATAAAAGATTACCGGTCCATCTTACAGGCAATTGGCTTCTTGTGGTGTCGCCGGAATTAGTCAATGATTCATCAGGCCTGTTGATATGATGCGAACTGAAACCGATCAGCAAACGACTATTTTCCGTAAAATGATAATTAAAGAACATTCCCGCTGCAAAATCGGGAAATAGTTTACCGCTATTCACCGCGGGGTCGGCCGCAGATACTGAACCCGGAATAATACCATTGATATCTAACTCATCAGAGAAAACTAACTTACTGTAATCTATTCTTCTTTGTGCCAGGCCGAATTGAATACCGCCGGTCCAGAACCATTTAGGCTGTCCGCCGTTGGAGGCCACGCTTTCAGTTCCTGCACAAACAGTGTAAGCATAAGAACCATAGATACCTGCTTTTCTTAAATAGCCTTCACTCGAGTTTGTGGCCAACAGGCCAAGTCCGCTGCTGATCTTCGGGAAAAATTTATCAATAGAAAAAGCCATAGAGCTCATCTGCGAAGGTATCGTCCACCAATGACGGCGATACATGGCGCTGATCCGGAGATCTTTTTCGCCGGAGCCCGTCGCCGCAGGATTTAAGTTGACCGGCGACAAATAGGCCTGTGAAAAGATCGGATCCTGCGCATGAAGAAATGAATGCAAACAGACACATGCAAACAAAGCGATATAAGCGCTTCCGGTTTTTTTATTGAATATTCGTGTTTGCATATAGTTTATTTTACAAGAGTGATGAAACCAGCTTTGATATGTTTACTGCTTCCCGGATACAACATTCCTTTCCACTCTGTTCCGTTCGTATAGGTCGCTTCTATCTGCCAGCTATATACATCCTGTTGCAATACGGGTGAGTTAGGTTTTCCGCCATATGTTCCGTTCCATGGCTCACTCGGCACACCATTCGCATCTAATTTATTTGTTTCAAATATCTTTTGGCCCCATGCATTGTATATCCGCAGGCGGTAGGTCTTTAATCCTTTACCTAATGGCAGAAATTGCCTCAACCCGGCATTGCTGCAGCCGAGACACATAGCATTGGGTACATACAGGAAGCCCGGTATATATTGAATAGTCACTTTCACTGAATCCGTAGCACTACAACCCGTCGTAAAATCTGTCACCAGCAACCGGACATTAAAGGTTCCTGTATCACTGTAAGTATAAGAGATGTCCCTTCCGTTCTTTGTCTGTAAAGAACGGTCACCCATTAACCATGTGTAGGTTTTATTCGGGTTCGTTGCAACTGTGTCCTTAAAACCGAACGTATAATCAGGTTGCTGTATTACCAACGAAGGCGAAACCACAATACCTGGCCAGGGCAATGGCTGAATGATCATTTTGCCCGTCCACGATGTATCTCCGCAACCAGCTGCGTTCTGTGCCAGCGCCTGTATATTATATTCAACAGGAGCTGTATTATATAGCCCTGTTTGGAAATTATAACTGAACGATCGGGTAGTTCCCTCAATAGAACCATTGACAAACCATTTGTAGTTCACCGTCTCTCCACCTGTCTCAGTGGTAACAGCTGTATAGTTAACCGTCGTATCATGGCTACAAGTTGTGACCAGCTGTGGCTGGAAAGTTGTTTTAGGTGTATGATACACCCGGAATGAATAGGTAACACTGTCCACGCATCCGGGGGTGGTATAAACGATGAGTTTGACAGAGTAATTACCAGGAATATCATAAACATGCGTAGCTGATGGACCTGTTAAATGAAATTCATCTTGTGAAGTGCTGCTGTCGTACACCACCCATTGAATAGAACTGTAGCCGTTGATACTACCGGCATTTACATTCAGCGTATAAGGGGCACAGGTATTACCAGGTGCAACTACGATCTGCGCCGGAATTTTATCCACCACTGTAACATCATGTGTAATGGTGTCATAACAAATGAAACCTGACTGGTGAACCTTTTTGGCGATCAGTGTGATGGTGTAGTTACCGGGAATACTATAGGTATGCTGGCCGTTGGTAAAGGTGGAAGTATTACCATCTCCCCATTGCCATTCATACGAATTGGCATTAGAGGAGGTGTTAGTTACCGACACAAACTGATTTGTACATATGCGTAACGGAGAAACAGTAAAATTTGCTACCGGAGGGTCATATACTGTCACCGTTCTTTGTATTGTGGTATCTGAACAATCATTCTGTAAACGGATGATAACCGTGTAGTTTCCGGGGTTATTGTACAGATGATTAATACTATTCTGACTGTTTGGTATGATCACAAGCGGGCTTCCATCGCCGAAGTTCCAGGTGAGCTGTGCGGCGCCGATGGAACTGTTATTGAATGTGACTGCATGAGGAGCACATCCCGATTGCTGGTTTCCGAATGCAGTAATGAATGGTTGGATCGTATTGGGGTTTACAACAATCACCAGCGTCTGAGTATCCCGTGTACATTGATTTTCGGAGATCAGTCGGATCGTGAAATTCTGGATCGTACCTGTATAGTAAGTATGAGTGAACGATGTCAGGGCATAAGTTGTATCGGTTTGACCATCTCCAAAATCCCAGTAATACACATAATTATTACCGAGGGAAGTGTTTTGAATGTGCAGCGTGAAGGGAGAACAACCTCTTGTTGTATCTACAGCAAATCTTGCTTTTGAATTGGCAAAAACTTTCACACTATCACGGTAATAGCTGGTATCACAACCATTGTAAGTTTTCAATACAATTTTATAGACCGTATCCCTGAAAGCAGGGCTCGTATTGAAAGTTATCGTTCCGGGCTGAACAGCGGTAGATGTAATACCGTTCCCGAAGTTCCAGTAAAATTCAACGCCACTGCCGAGAACAGTAGAAGTGTTAGTGAATTGAACATTCAATGGCGCACAGGAGCTGTCTTTGTCTTTTGCAAACAAAGCAGTTACTGCTGGTCTGGTGATAAACGTTTTCTGTATGCTGTCCGCTTTGCATCCATAAGGACTGAGCACAACCATTTTGATTGTGGTCGTATCTCCGGGTAAACTGAGTATATATGAGGGAACCACACCTGTTGCGTTCGATCCGATCAATACCTCATCTGCATACCAGTTATAAGTTCCGTTTCCTCCAGGAAAAGTAATATTCGTGATAAGCGTATTGATATTGACCGGTGAACATTTTACCGTATCGCCAACAATGAAGCTGGCATCCGCATCGGGATAAACAGTAACTGTAACAGGTTCATCATCTGTACACCCGTTTGTCAATGTGCCCGTCACTGAATAAGTAGTTGTGGCCAGCGGGTTAGCAGTGACTGTTGCAGTGCCGGTATTGTTCAAACCCGTTGCAGGCGCCCACACATAGCTATCGGCTCCATTCGCCGTTAATGATACACTTGTATTGATACATATTTGTGCTGCAGCCGGGCTGATCGTAACGACTGGCTTTCTCCGCACGGTGATCTTCACCGAGTCGGTACTGAAACAATTGCCGCCCATTGAAGCGGTCAAATAATAAGTATATACCGTATCAAGGGAAGGGCCCGTATAACTTAACGTTGAAACCGGGTTGGCAATATTAGGGTTGTTTAACCCGGTAGCAGGCGTCCACTGATAGGTTACCCCTGCCACAGGAGTCATACCCACAGGAACAGCTGTGCCGCTGCAGACAGAAGCACCTGTTCCGGCTTCAGATAAAGGTGCCGGAAAAATACTGACAGAAGTATTGATCGTATCACTGAGCATACAACTGCTATCAGTGACAATGAACCGAACAGGATGATTACCAGCGCTGCCGTAAAGAATATTACCCGGCAAAAGAACCATTGACGTTGCCGGACTGCCGTTGGTAAATGTCCATTGATAACCGAATGGCCCCGGTGCATAACAGTTGTTGACCGTTGCTGATGGCGAAACGGTATTATTAATGCAGACAGAGTTGATAGCTGCTACAGCAGCAACGGGCGGACCTTTTATATAAAATGTATCTGTTGCAAACACTTCGGGGCAACCATACGGCGAATTATGGGCACGAACGATAAGCTTTATTACATAACGGCCTACCCTGTTAAAGGCAATGGAAGGAAATGCAGAAAGAAAATTGGTACCTCCCACAAAAGAATAGGTTGCCCCGGCAGGCGCACAGCCCTGCGGATCGTCGTAGGCGATCTGCCATTCATAGTCATCACCCTGGCAACCGCCCAGAGGGGAAGTATTATCCGGGTTGATCGTAACCGGTCCGCAACTACTGTGCTGGTTCAATGTAAAAGAGGCCTGCGGCGGATAGCGGACACAGATCGTTCTTTCCGTGCTATCCATACCACATCGTTCATTGAACACATAGATTTTTATTGTATAGATGCCGGTAGCTGTAAAAAGAATATCAAGACTGTTACTCGCATTGGTCCATAATAAACCATTGGTGGGATTGCCATTCAGCGAACCCAGGGAACCCGCAAGTAAATTGTAACCTGTAGAGGGTGAAATAGACCAAACCTTGACCCCACTGTTCATACAATCAGATGTAAAGGTGCCGGTCGAGGTCACTACGTTCCCAAAACTTGAAGCGTTGGTGACGGTGACAGGAGTATTTACACAAACAACCGGCGTTGGTAATGCAATAAGAGGTCTCGGCTTGCCGGAAACATAGATAGGAACCACTGATGCACTATTGGAGCCGCATGGATTCTCAATGGTCAGGTAAGCGCCAAAGGCATTGCTGTAGGTTTGCAATCCGTTATTGCTGGAAGAAAAACAGGAGCCATTATTAAAAAAGTGTGCGACAGTGGTTGGCGGCGGGTGCTGGAATGTCTGCGGAATAAAATTATCATTGATCAGAAAGGAATAAGTAGTGCCGGGGGGATTGTTATCTGTATTGGTGATCACAAACCGAAGCGAGTCAGATGAACAGACGTCAGCATTACCAAGACTGGCCAGGCCTCCTGCCGGGTTTGTTCCAAGAAAGACAGTGTATTTCTTTATGCCGATACAACCATCGGGACCTGTTACATTCACCGTCATGGTACTGCCGCCTAATGGATATGTATGCCCGATCACCTGACCTGCGGGCCATGTAGTGAACGTGGAATCGGGAGATACACCATCGCCCCATTGAATGGTATAGGAAACATTATTGGCAAGTGTGGTGGAAAGATTTTGAAACTTAAAATTATAGAAAGGGATGTTGCTGCATTTTTTAAAAGTTTGAATACCGTTGAATGGCCCGAAAAGAACAGAGGGGTCTGCATTACCAATTGCTGCGTCGGGAATTCTTTTAATCGTAACAGGCTGGACAATGGAGTCTTTACAGCCATACACATTTGTGACCACCAGTTTTACAGGAAACACCTGAGTTCCCGGCAAGCCTATAGCCGACAGGAATTGATGAAGGGGGTTTTGCAAGGAAGAAGAGCTGGCATCAGCAAAATTCCAAAGATAAGTAAGAGGCGCTCCGGTAGCGGATGTGTTGGTGAATTGTATATTCTCGTTGCCACATACATTATCTGGTGAAAAAGTATACCCGGCTACTGGAAAAATATCAGACACCCGCACAATGACAAAAGTAGAATCAGCAAAAGCGCCGCCTACTACTTTTTGAAAGGCAGTATCGAAACCTGTAGTATTATACGTGATCGTGATCGGCCCGATACCTGTTGCCGTGGTAGTGGCCCCGCCATTGGTAAATTGCCAGCTTATATTGAATGAGCCCTGTGCAGCGCTTAAGTAAGTAACAGTATTTCCCCTGCAAACATTGATCGTATCGCCATGTGCCCGGATAAGCCCGTTTGCACGGATACCCGCCACTACCTGGGCTTCGGCAGATATGGTGACAAGCAGGGAAATAATAAGCGCATAGAGTAGCCGTAGCCGCATGGATCAGTTTTGGTATCAATAATTTTTAAAGGATCGGTCTCAACACGGGCAGGACGGGAATAAGGCTGGTAATTGCAATAGGCTATATGGATAAGAAAGGGGTTACAAAATATAAAAAAAGAAATGGATTTCTAAATAAACGGCCAGTATTCTTTTGATAAAAAATAAATATCTGTTACCGGTAAGCAACGAAAGAACTACAAAATGTCAAAACCAGCCCCTCCGCCTGAACATCATGATCATCCAAATGGGAATGATCAGCATGGTACCCACCGCTATCCAGAAACCATATTGGTTGTGGAGATAAGGAATGGCGTCAAAGTTCATCCCAAAGATCCCACCGATGACGGTAGCCGGCGCCAGCAGACAGGTCACAATAGCCATCACTTTCATTACCTCGTTCATCCTGAGGTTCACATTGTTGATATAAAGGTCCTGCATGCTCATCATGATATCCCGGTAGTTCTCATTCAGGTCTATCGCCTGTACGATATGGTCATACACATCTTTGAAGTATTTGGTAGTGCGGTCATCCAGCAACTCGCTTTCGCTCCGCAGGATACCATTCACCAGGTCCCTGACGGGTACGATATTTCTCTTCAGTACGATCAGCTCTTTCCTTAGCTGGTTGATCCGGGCCAATGATCGTTTATTGCTGTTACGGATGACCTCTTCTTCCAGCATCTCTATCCGGTCTCCCAGCCTTTCCATTACTACATAGTAGTTGTCCACTATCAGGTCAAGCATGGTATAGCATAAATAGTCGGCACTTCTTTGCCTTGCCTTGCTGGTGCTGAGCTTTAGACGATCTCTTAAAGGGTTAAAAACGTCCCGGCTGGCATCTTCCTGAAAGGTGACGACAAAATCTTTTCCGAGTACAATACTGATCTGCTCCTGTTCCACTGTCTGCTTCTGATCATTATAGTAGAGCATGTTCAGCAGGCAGAAAAGAATGCCTTCCACTTCGTCCATCTTTGGACGCTGATTAATGCTCAGTATATCTTCCACGATCAACGGGTGAATGGCATAGTGGTTACACACCAGTTCCACATCTGCCTTACGAAGCCCGTCAATATTGATCCAGCTGATCCGGTTGCTGGTCTTGTAGGAAAAACAATCTTTTACAGACGACAACCTTTTTTCCTCGATACTTGTGGCGTTATAGTCGAACACATATACCAGCACCTCTTTGGCTTCTTCACGGTGGGGGATCACAGTCGGGTTTACCGATAATATCTCTTTGGTACGTTCTGTGCCAAACAGGTTGGGCAGGTACAGGTACCTGAGGTATTTTTCCGGCCTGATCTTCTTCATGTTCATAAAAGAAAGATAGGAAAAGAGCAGCAAAAAGGATCAGGATTCTTCATATAAGTCTCCTTGTGAAGAAAGGGCCTCCCTGTATTTGTTGAAGAGTTTGGTCTTGGAAATGAATCCGATAAACTTTTTTTCTTTATCCAGAACAGGAAGGTACCAGCTTTGCGTGATATCAAATTTTTCCATAACGGTATGCATTTCCTGATCTTCCTGCAGGATAGCAGCCGGTTTCTTCACCAGCGACCTCACCATGATCTTCTCGTGCTGTTCCGGACGAAACAACTGCTCTTTGATATCATTCAGTTCAATGATTCCGGCAAATCTTCCCTTTACATCATGCACGGCATAGATGTTCTTCTCACTCTTTTTTATCAGCTCTATCAGATCCTTCATCTTTTTATCTATGCCAATACTTTCATAGTTGTCTTTTAATATCTCTTGCAGGCTGAAGGAGGTAAGAATGTTCTTTTCCTTTTTATGCGTGAATATCTGTCCTTCCATCGCCAGCTTTTTTGTTTCCATCGAGAAGGGCTCATAACTTTTGACGATAAAAAAGGAAATTGAAGAGACCAGCATCAGCGGGATAAACAACTCGTAACCATTGGTAATCTCAGCGATCAGAAATATTGCCGTGAGCGGACAGTACATTACACCGCTTAGCACACCCGCCATACCCGCCAGGCTGAAATTGCCTTCCGGAATTTTGAACCAGCCGGTACTGTTAAGCAGTTTGGAAAAGAAAAAGCCGAGATAAGAACCGGCAAATAAGGATGGGGCGAAATTGCCACCATTGCCTCCACTACCAATCGTTATAGCAGCTGCAATCGGCTTCAATAAGACGATCAGCCCGGCAAAAATGATCAGTGAAACGTTTTCATCCATCAGAGAGAACAGGGTCGTATTATCATTAACCTGCTCGGGAGTTCCGCTAGCCAGCTGCTTTACACTTTCATACCCCTCACCAAACAATGGCGGAAATACAAAGTAGATACCCATCAGTAGCACTCCCCCGAGAATAGCTTTTGCGTAAGGGTTGAGTTTCCAATGATGCAGTTGGGTTTCCATGCCTTTAAATGAACGGGCATAGTATAAGGAAATTAAACCTGCCATCATTCCGAGAACAATATAGGCGGGAACATTACGGTAATCGAAGTGCTGTTGTAATACAAAGTTGAACAGCGCCCCTTCGGCCAATATTATCTTGGAGCAAAGTGCCCCTATTACTGAAGAAATGATCAGCGGAATAAAATAGCTGACCACGGTTTCTGTCAATAAAACCTCAATGGCGAATATTACTCCTGCTATCGGTGCATTGAATACCGCAGCAATACCAGCTGCAGCACCGCAGGCGATAAGCAAGGTTCTTTCCCGATAGTTCAGATCACTGATGCGTGCTGTATTTGAACCAATAGCGGAACCAGTGGCTACAATAGGCGCTTCCAGTCCGGCTGATCCACCAAGCCCTACTGTAACAGAACTTGTAATGACATGCTGGTAAGTATGGCTAAGCGGAATAAAAGAAGATCGCCGGGCAATGGCACGCAGTACCATGGCGATTCCCCTTTCAAACTGCTTACCGAGAAAACGACGAACAACAAATACGGTGATGAACAACCCGATAGCGGGGAATAAAAGATAGGCAAACCGGTTAACATGAATCTCTTTGATCCACTGCTGCAGGTAATGAACAAATGTTTTCAGTAAAACAGCGGTCAGGCCGGAAAACAAACCCGTCAGCGTAGCGATCACCATGATATATTGTACCCGGTTGATCTTAGTCCGCAGGTACAGCACAGTCATTTGATACAATCTCTTGGCGTGATTCATCTGCTGTTTTCGTTGTTAATAAAAGGCATAGCAGCTGTAAATCAGGCGGCGGCTGTTTTCGCTTGTAATACTTTCTTAATGAGCGAAACGATCTTTTCTCCTTTTTCTTTGATCTGTTCTTCTGACCACAGCAAACTGATGGAAGTACAGATGCAGCGGCTCATAACGGCATCACTGGCAGCAAATTCCTGTGTGGCTATTTTTTGCAAAGCTGCTTTCTGCACATCGCTGATGGGATGAAGGAATGTCGCATTCTTCAGATGATCCCATTTGCGTATATAATGCCAGTTATTGTCAAACCAGTAGAAATTACCGGCTATGACTCCCTGCGCTTTTAATTCATTTACTACCGCTTTCGTTATTTCTTCTGTCGGCAGGAACCAGCAGAGGAATGTACAGCTATCACCCGAAGGGTCTGGTATTTTCCGGAAAGAAACTTCAGGTATCTGTGCAAGCACAGACTTTAACTGCGTGTGGTTTCTTTTCTGAATATCTAAAAAAGTGTCCAGTTTTCTTATCTGTGCAAGGCCAACCGCTGCGTGTAACTCAGAGATACGGTAATTGTAACCAACGAACGGGTGCAGGTCGGCACCGCGGTCTGTTCCTTTATGATCATGACCATGATCGGTATAGCCATCGCATTTGATATACACCGTTTCATCATTTGTCATTACCACGCCTCCTTCAGCACAAGTGATGGTCTTCACAAAATCGAAGGAGAAAGTACCGGCATGACCGATCGTTCCCAGGGATTTGCCTTTATACTTACCACCGATACTCTGGCATGCATCTTCCAATAAAATAAGGCAATGTTCTTTACAGATAGTCAGCAATGCATCAAGATTAGCCATGCTGCCACACATGTGCACCGGCATCACGCATTTTGTTTTGGCCGTGATCGCTTGCTTTACTGCATCCGGATTCAGCGTCAGCGTTTCGTCCACATCCACCAATACGGGTACAGCGCCTACACTTAGTACCGCTTCGAAGCTGGCCACGAAAGTGAATGCGGGCATAATCACTTCGTCACCAGCGCCTATGCCCAGCGCTGCCATTGCTGTTGTCAAAGCGGAGGTGCCACTGGAGGTAAGCTGTGCGTATTGGCTGCCAAATGTTTTACAAATTGTCTCTTCTAGTTCTTTCGCTTTCCAGATACCTTTGCGTGGTCCGTCAAAACCATAGCGCATCAGGATACCGGTTTCCAGCACATCATTCACTTCTTTTCTTTCTTCAGCACCCCAGAATTCAAAACCAGGCATAGTTAATAGTTTAGTGTTAAAAGTTAAGAGTTGAGAGTACGATGTCGCTATTATAGTTTCTCATACAAAGCTCTGAGTTTATCTCTCGTCATGATCTTTTCCCATTCTTTCCCGAGTGCATTTTCCCAGAGCGGCTTCATGCCAAGGGAAACATTGATCATGGTATCAAATTGTTCATCGGTAAGACCCTTGCAAATTCCCTGCGGAATGTCGATCTTGTTTTTCTCTACCATGTATTTGAATTCTTTTACTCCGGCAGGATAGTATTCTTCGAGGTGGTTCATCACAATACAGTTGCCGATACCGTGTTTGGTGCCCAGTAAATAACTCAACCCATAGCTCACTGCATGTGCGACTCCTACCTGGCTGTAAGCAATACTCATTCCCCCTGCATATGATGCCATCATAAGCTGATCATCACATTCGTTATCCCACGAGTCCTTTTTGACAAATACTTTACGGCAAAGCTCCAATGCTTTTTCACCATAGGATTTGCTGAATTCGTTCAGGTAAGTTCCTTCCAGGCTTTCGATGCAATGGATATAACAGTCCATGCCTGTATAAAAGCGCTGGTTCACGGGTGCGTTAGCGGTCAGTTCAGGATCTAAAACTATCTGGCTGAAAGGAGTGAAATCGGAATTCATTCCCAGTTTCTTTGTTGGCCCGGTCAATACCGTTGTTCTTGATACTTCTGCACCTGTGCCGCTCAAAGTAGGAATACCCACTTTATATACACCCGGCAATCTCACCAGGTCCCACCCCTGGTAGTCGGCAGAAGAGCCCGGGTTATTCATCATCAATGAAACCGCTTTGGCAAGGTCCATCGTACTGCCGCCGCCAATTCCAATCACACCACTGACCGAATCGAATTCATTCTTTAGCTGACCTGCCAAAGAATCTACATATGTTGTCTTGGGTTCATAGGTGACATCAGCAAAGAGTATCTTATCCTTACCCCGCAGCGGGATGCGGTTAACCAATGGCGCATTCTCAAAAAAATGATCCACCAGGAAGATCATCGGCTTACCCTCTTTACGATGAGGGGCGATGATCTCATCCAGTTGGTTAAAACACCCCCTTCCATACACTACGTAATCTACCATCTTAAAGTTCCTGAACTTCATGTATCGCCATTTGAGTGGCAAAGATACTATACTGCCGATAACCATGCGGCAGGGTGGTTGTTCTATAAAATCAGCGAAAAAGGGTACCGGATAATTCAGGATTTTGCTGCAACTTGTAAAAAAATTTATGCCCGAAAGATCAAAGGAAATCACATTGGCCGGGTATGTAGCCAGCGATCTGTTAGCATTGTCGTATGTGACACTAACAGAACTGAACTGGAATCCCAGGTATGCAACCGATAGTAGTATTGTTGCCTATACCCGTCGCAGCTGGAATAAATATGATGACCAGGTAACCGTAAAAGCAGTAGATGGCCTGTTGGTTGTTTCGAGTAAAATGATACATGATGAAATAGCTGACCTCATGGGCAGGAATAAAAAGAATATTGGCCGCTTTTTATCGGTATTTGAAACTATCAGGACAAAAGCATCAGAAGCTGTAATCAGTGAATGGAAAGAAAAAATTGTACTCCTGAAAGAAGAAACCATCAAAACTGCAGAACAGGAAATAAAAGAGGCGCAGGAAATTGATAAGGTGATGAATTTTTCCAAAAGCAACCTCTATGTCACCTATGGAATCATGGCTATCAATATTGTGGTTTTTGTATTGATGGTGACCGGGGGAGTGAGCTTTATTACGCCGACAGGGATTGATATTATACGCTGGGGCGCCAACTTCAGCCCGCTTACTTTGTCGGGCGACTGGTGGCGGCTGATCACTTGTTTTTTTGTTCATATCGGTATCATTCATCTTGTTTTAAACATGTATGCCTTGTATATGGCCGGTGTTTACCTTGAGCCATTGCTTGGAAAAACAAGATATATTGTTGCTTATGTATGTACGGGGGTGCTTGCCAGCCTGGCCAGCCTGTGGTGGCATAAGGATCCCGTACCCAGTGCAGGGGCATCGGGTGCTATCTTTGGTTTATACGGGGTGTTCCTTGCCTTCCTTACCACAAAATTTCTTCCCCGGCAGATCAGGAAAGGATTATTACAAAGTATTGGCGTTTTTGTAGTATATAACCTGATATATGGTATGAAATCCGGGATAGACAATGCAGCGCATATCGGCGGACTAATAAGCGGCCTTGTGATCGGATATCTGTACTACATGACTATAAAGGCGGATAATGCAGAAAAGAAAAAAATTCCTCTGGCTGCAGCAATAATCGTATTGACCTTTGGTGCAGCATATTTTTATGCACACAATAATATTGCTGCTCCCGGAGCAAGAGATAAAGTAAAGGGTGAAATAGATTTTTTCGGCTATAAGGATGCAGACCGTTTCAATGAAAAATATAACCGCATTATTGAAATGCAGGACAAGGCTATGGTTCCCTTGAAAAACGAGTCACTGCCGGATGATCAGCTGGCGGACCAGCTAACCAGTATTTCGCTGCCTGAGTGGGAAAAGGCTGATCAGGCAGTAAAAGAATTAATGATATATGATGTCTCAGAAACAGCCAAACGGAAGGCGGCTATCATGCAGCAGTATATCACACTTCGAAAAGAAGAGATCCGCCTTCGCCTGAAATGGATAACAGAAAAAGATGAAAATGTGATCGGGGAGATAAATGAACTGAATGCTAAAATAAGTAAACTGGTGGATGAACTCGATAGGCTTTAATACCGGGGTGATTTTTACCCGATCAGCTTTTTCTCCAGTTCCTCCAGTGATTTCCCTTTTGTTTCCGGCATTTTTGTCAATGCCCAGACCAGCTGCAAAACCATCATGAACGCAAAAAAGGCAAAGATGGGCCAGGGGTTGTCTTTGAATATCCCCTTCTTTTCATCAAGGAAAACGGGAGTGACCAGTGTAATAACAGCAGCAAAGACCCAATGGGTGCTGGCGCCGAATGATTGCCCGATTGCCCGTACTTTATTGGGAAATATTTCAGCAATAAATACCCAGATCACTGCGCCTTGCCCGATGGCGTGTGAGGCGATAAATAATAATAAGAAGGTCATCAGGAATGGAGCGCTGGCCCCTGATTGAAACGCAAAGGCAACCATTCCCAGACTGACTATATATCCCAGTGAGCCAATGATCAGCAATGTCTTTCTTCCGATACGGTCTATAAGATACAGGCCGACGAAAGTAAAGACCAGGTTGGTCCCGCCAATAGCAATCGAGTTAGCTAATGACTCTTTAGCCCCAAGCCCGATCTTCGATAGTATCTCAGGGGCGTAGTACAGAATAAAATTGATACCGGATAGCTGGTTAAAGAAGGCTACTAAGAAAGCCAACCATAAAACCTTTTTGTATTTGCTACTGAAAATGTTCTCATGGTTCCCATTATTTTCTATAGAAGCATTGGCTGCAATAATGTTACTGATCTCTTCTTCTGGTTTTTCTACCCCGATCAGGGCCAGAACTCTTTTTGCTTCCACCAGGTCATTTTTTACTGAAATCAGCCACCTTGGGCTTTCAGGTACTCCGATCACCATCGCTGTATAAATAAGCGAAGGAATGCCCAATACACCAAGCATCCATCGCCAGTCATCATCTCCGCCAACGCCCTGCAATAAGTAATTAGAAATAAAAGCGACCAGTATCCCAAATACAATATTGAACTGGTACATGGCTGTAAGGCGTCCTCTTGTAGCAGGCGTGGATATTTCTGAAATATAAGTAGGAGCAACCACTGATGAAACGCCAATCCCTAATCCGCCGACAAAACGAAAAAAAGAAAATGTATATGGATCTGGCGCCAGCGCAGTACCCAATGCAGAAGCAGCAAATAAAACGCCTATCCAGAAAAGCGTTTTCTTTCGGCCAAATCTTTCGGCAGGGATACCCCCGATCAAAGCACCGGCAACAGTACCCCATAGCGCCATAGACATGATAAATACCCCATGAAATAAAGGAGAAGTATCCCATAGTTTTTTGATGGGCTCATTGGCGCCGGAGATCACTACCGTATCAAAACCAAAAATAAAACCGGCTAATGCCGCTACTATGGAATATCGCAGCAACCTGTTGTTACTCATGACAAGATTCGTTTGAATGAAAGGTACAAAAGTGAAATTGAAATATATCAGTAAACCAATTTCGTATTATTTCTTCTTCATTCAAATAGCCGCATACCTGCAAACGGTTGATGTTGGGAAAAAGCGGGCTTCTTGATTTCCTGCTACAGCAACTTGCTTGCTCTTTGCAGGTCTTCAGGGGTATCTATCTCTATACCCATATAGTCCACCACAACCATACGGAGAGGGATGCCATTTTCCAGGTAACGAAGACATTCAACTTTCTCGGCAGCTTCCAGTGGCGTTACCGGCCATTGGGTAAAATCAATCAGCGCCTTTTTGCGGAATGCATATACACCTATATGCTCATAGTAAGTAACTGGAGCCTTCTTATCTCTTGGGTAAGGAATGACAGAGCGGCTGAAGAAAAGAGAGTTCATATTCTTATCAACTGCCACTTTCACAAAATTGGGGTCATCAATTTCAGATGGATTTGTCAGCACCTGCATCATCGAGGCTACCTGCACAGATGGATCGTCGAATTGATGCAATAATTTCTCTAACGGCGCTCTTTTTACAAACGGTGTATCGCCCTGTACATTGACAATGATATCCACATTCATTTCTTTTGCCGCTTCGGCAATACGGTCGCTGCCGCTCTCATGTTCCTTTTTACTCATTACGGCCTTGCCGCCGTGTGACGCAATTTCGTCATAAATAATATCGCTGTCGGTAACGACGATCACTTCATCAAACAAGCCTGTAGCGATGGTAGCTTCATAGGTATGACGGATCACGGTCTTATTGCCCAGTATCTGCATAAGTTTGGCAGGGAACCGGGTGGCCGCATAGCGGGCAGGTATCATGGCTTTTCTTATCATCCGGCAAAACTACAGGTTCAGGTAAAAACAAAAAGCCCGGGTCACTCTAATTTCTGAAAGGGCTTTTTCAGCAAAGCCATAAAGTCCTCATCCTTTTCGTTAGGATAGTAACGGTCAAGACCATAGTGAATGTCTTTGGGTTCAAGCTTCATGAATGTTCCCAGTAAACGATCCCAGATGGAGAATACCGCCCCGTAATTACTGTCAGTGTAAGGTTGCTTCCAGTGGTGATGCACTTTGTGCATATTGGGGGAGATCAGTACATAACTTAACGCTTTATCAACTTTTGGAGGCAAACTGATATTGGCATGGGTAAATGCCGTAGCTATGACCACCAGCGTCTGGTAGATCATTACGCTATACATTGGCGCCCCGGAAACAAAGATCAGCAGGAGGAAAAAAATACCCCGCAGCAAACTATCACCCGGGTGATGGCGCAACCCTGTTGTTACATCCACATTATTATCGCTGTGATGAATAAGGTGAAAGCGCCAGAGAAAACGGTTCTTGTGCATGACAAGATGCACCAGCCAGCTGCTGAAATCCAGTGCCAGCACTCCAATGATAACAGCGCCCAATACATTGGTACCGGTCCAGTAGATGATCCCGAAATGATTATGCAGGCACCAGTCTGATAGTTTAACAATGATGACAGCGATGCCCGTATGAAGAACAAGATGGATAACGGTAAATATGAAATTCACACCGGCATGATGCAGCTTATTCTTTTTATAGTGCATGGGCAGTAACGGTATGGCCCCTTCAATGATCCAGAAGATCAGTAAGCCGCCAACCAAAAAGGCCATTCGTTCGAGAGGACGTTGTTCAAGAGTGGAAAAATGCTCAATGATACGATCCCGCATAGACAAGCAAATTATCCGGAAAAGTTACGAAGAAAAAACTTCCGGCTAGTCTTTAGCCGTGTCGTTTTCCTTCTGTACCGCTTCTGCAGACTCGTGTCTGCAATCAAAACAATGATATACCTTATCAACGGTCAGCGCATAGTTGCTGAAGAAAAAGGTGGAGATGGCGCTAAGCCAGTTAAGGGGTTTGCGGGGAGTGCTCACCAGTTCAATATTGGATGACCCGCATTTGGAACAGACAAAATTCGCTTTATAGTCTTTCTGAAGCTGGTGGAGAAGTTCCCATGCTTTTTTCGCTTTATCTTCTTCCACCATTAGTTTAATACCACCCACCGCATTAGTCAGGATAGGATCAATGGTTACGGTGTTCTCGTCTTTCAGCCAGCAATCAATGCCCTCTTCCTGCAGGCGGCCCATGGCGATATGAGCCGGAACATAATTGTCATACACCCAAACGGGAACATAGTTCATAAGTGTAAAATAAAAAATCTCCCCTAATCAGAGAGATTAATAATGTAATACGACAGTAAACGTCCCTTTGGGAGCTGAGTGTTACTGGTTCAGCATCAGCGGCATCACCAGCATCAGCAATTCTTCATTGTCATCCTGTTCAGATGGTTTGATCAAACCCGCTTTGGTTGGTGTGGACAATTCAAGGTTCACCTCATCGCTGTCTGTGGCATTCAGCATTTCGATCAGGAACCGGGCATTGAAGGCGATCACAATATCCTCACCGTTATACTGGCATTTCATTCTTTCGTTCCCTTCAAAACTGAAATCAACATCCTGTGCGGCCAGTTGCAGTTCACTTCCGCTGATGCTCAGCGCTACCTGGTTGGTGCTTTTATTGCTGAATACACTTACACGGCGTAATGCACCCTGGAAGTCAGCTTTATTAACCGTAAGCCTGTAGGGATTGTCAGAAGGAATGACCACTTTATAATCCGGGAAACGGGCATCGATCAGGCGGCAACTCATCTGCGTGGTGCCATGTTTGACAAAAAGGTGATTGCTGTTATAGCTCAATGTGATCTCATCGTCATTAGCGGGTATTGCCGCTTTTAATAAGTTCAGAGGTTTACGGGGAACAATAAAGTTCTCTCCTTTGGGAGCAGCGACGTCTTTTCTTTTATATCTCACCAAACGATGGGCATCTGTAGCCACAAATTGAACACCCTTTTTATCCAGCTCAAAGAATACACCAGTCATAGCAGGGCGCAGGTCATCATTGCTGGTGGCAAAAAGCGTTTTATTGATAGCGGTGATCAGGGCCGAAGCTGTCATTTTGAAGGAAGAGGTGTCATCCGCGGCAGGCTCTTTCGGAAAGTTGTCGGGATTTTCGCCCATCACTTTATACTTACCATTATCACTGGTGATCTCTACCCCGAAATTCTTGTCAATATTGAAGGTAAGCGGCTGATCTGGGATATTCTTCAGGGAGTCAATAAGGATCTTAGCCGGGATACAAACCTTTCCACTATCCTTGGCTTCGATGTCCAGTTGTACCCGCATCACTGTTTCCAGATCGGTGGCTACCACGGTCAGTTTGTTCTTTTCTACTTCAAACAAAAAATCTTCGAGGATCGGCAGTACGGTATTGGCATTGATCACGCCGGCAATGTGCTGCAATTGTTTCAATAAAGACGAAGAGGATACAATAAACTTCATAGTGCAAATTGAGTGGGGCGAAACTACTGATTTTTGCATTACAGCCAACACTTTAGAACAACCGGTGGATTACTTCCGAAGGCGGTTACCCATTACCGGCTGACAGGGTGCCGGGTACGTTGTCGGGTGTCCCGGAACGGGACCGATTCACCTTAATTCTTTACGTCTTGTGCCTTGTTCCTTCTTTTGTATCTTGCCCGTTCTCAAAAGAAGATGCATGCTGGATAAACTATTTGGCTGGGGAAAGAAAAAACCGGAGCCGGAACCTTCTATCCTGTTTGGCCGCTATTCGGATAACAATAAACCGGTGGCCAAAGTGAACCGCTGGACAGAAGCGGATAATTTATTCAAGGAAAAAAAATATCCGGAAAGCCTGGATGCTTTTTTTGAATACTTGATAGATGATACTGTTAGTAATGTAGTCTATGAACGAAACGGCGCTGAAGGTCGCTTTGAGTTTTACCAGGGCTCCAAGATCGTAAGGGGCCGCTTCAACAATGAGCAGGTCGTTGCAGAAGTGACATTGGCTAAAATGCCGCAGCCAAGTGTACCCGTAATGCGTCGGCTGCTGGAAATGAACTTTAGCTTATACTACAGCCGTTTTGCTTTGGATAACGACCGGCTTTGTATGCGTTTCGATAGCGATATTGAAGCAGCAACGCCAAGTAAATTGTATTATGGTTTAAAAGAGCTTTCCACTAAGGCAGACAAACAGGATGACCTGCTGGTACAGGATTTTGCCATATTGGAAAAAACCGATACCGAACATATCGCCGAAGTGCCGCCCCATGAAAAAGAGGTGAAATATGAATACCTGCAGAAATGGATCAGACAAACACTGGATGCTATTGCGGGATTAGATGCTGATAAATTTTCAGGGGGTATTTCTTACATGTTGCTGACACTAGGCTACCGGCTGGACTACCTGGTATGTCCTGAAGGAAAACTCCTGAACGAACTGGAAAAGATCGCCGGCATTTATTTTAAGAAAGATGAGCGACCCGTAGTGGAAAAGAACCGTGATATGATTGAAGCATTTAAGAACATACTGGCCAAGCCAAAAGAAGAGATCTTTTCTTATTTGTTCAGGTCCAGGTATACATTTTCCATTGTGGCGCCGCAAAATCATAAAGCGGTAGCCGATTCTATTCATGGAGCCAACCAGAATATGATATGGTATCGTGATAATAACTATCATTTTATCGCCACACAGGTAACGGAATACGGAATTTCGTATTGTCAGTATTCCTACAGCCTGCCAAGACTCATTTCTGAACTCTTTCTTTTATACATGCAGGTCAATTACAGCGATTATTTCAAAGCCCTTGGATTCAAAGAAAACTATGCAGATACGGCAAAGAATACGTTTAATACCAATGCGATCATGGAGAAAATAAAAGAGATACAGGATAAATGGAAGGGCAAATACCCGAATGCAGATTTCAAAATTCAGAATCTCCGTTTTGACAACCTCGTGAATTTTGATCAGACATTTACGACAGAAATAGAGTTTCTGAATATGGAAGTGTGATTAATTGAATGGTTAACTAGTTAACTAACTACTCAACTGATTAACTAAATGGACGCCCAGAGTATCATAGAACAATACCAGAAAGCGGTCATACAAATAGCAACGACCACCGGCACAGGCACCGGGTTTTATGTAAAAGAATTCGACCTGATCGTTACTAATGAACATGTGGTGGATACCAACGGAGAGGTGACCATTGCCGGTAAAGCATTTGACAAAGCTTTTTCCCGTGTATGGTACACCGACCGCAAGCATGATCTTGCCTTTCTTGAAGCCCCGAAAGGAATTGAATTACCGGAAGTACGTCTGGGCCGCTATGAAGAAATGAAGGATGGTGACCAGGTAGTGGCCATCGGTCATCCTTATGGATTGAATTATACAACAACCCAGGGCGTGATCTCCAAAGTTGACCGTATCCGTGATGGATTAAAGTTCATACAGATTGATGCGGCGATCAACCCCGGTAACAGCGGGGGGCCGCTGGTGAATAATAAAGGGGAAGTGATCGGCGTGAATTCATTCATTATCCGTGGCGGCGACAACCTCGGATTTGCTTTACCGGTCAATTACCTCAGGGAAGCCTTGCAGATGTATTTACCTCACAGGGGTCAGGCATCCACCCGTTGTTTTAGCTGCAGCTATATCGTTACCACAGGCAATATTGATTCACTGAAATATTGCCCTAGTTGCGGTACAGAAGTAAAGCTGCCCGAAATACCCGAAAAAGAAGTACAGCCTGTTGGTGCAGCAAAGACCATTGAGGAAATATTGAAAGAACTGGGTAAAGATGTGAGACTGGCGAGGGAAGGAGTAAATAACTGGAGTGTAAAAGAGGGTTCTGCTAAAATAAAGATCGCCTATAATGCAGAGAACTTCTTTATAACTGGTGATGCCTATCTCTGCCAGATGCCAACAGATGCAGCAAAGATCAAACCCCTCTACCAGTTTTTATTACAGGAAAATTACCGCACACACAACCTAGTGCTGAGCTGTGTCAAACAAAATATCGTTCTCTCGTGCATCATGTACGATCTGGACATGACGAAAGAAACAGGAGCAGAAGCTTTCCGCAATTTGTTTCAGAAAGCGGATCACTATGATGATTTCCTGAAAAAGGAATATGGCTGCCTGGAAAGGCTGGAAGAGTGATCCGTGCAGCTATTAAATAAAATCATCTTGTGTTATAGGATTTGGAAAATATATATTGTATTTTTCTGATCTTTAAAACCCAAACCACATGAAAAGCTGCCACCAACGATGCTTTGCATCCTGTATTTTTCTTTTTTTCGTCAGTTCAATAATAACAGCGCAGGACCAGCGGGCATTTAATCAGAATTCTTCAAGAAGTAATCATACCCGTGCATTCAACCAGAATGCAGCCAGGAGTAACAGCGGGCTGATCATTTCCTTTACGCCCTTGTATTCTTCAGCTACAAACAATGACAAGGATTCCTTGTTGTTCCGGGGAAGCGGGGCCGGGTTTCGTTTCGGCGCAGATTATTTCTTTGGCAAAGCCGGTATTAGCTTCAGCTCAGGATTTGGGTCTTCATCAGCCGATGATGCAGCGATCAGCAGGTTCTTAAAGAATACTTCTATACCTCAGGACCAGCTACTCATCAGTAAATCACGGCAGCAGAATATGTATTTGCTTTTCGGTCCATCTATAAGGTTTGGCGATATGGTAGAAGTATATGCCCATGCCAAAGGCGGTTTGTTTATTAATAACAGCGGACTGGTCAGTATCCAGCAAAGAGGTGCGCAAAGAGCCGTTTATAGAAATGAATCGACCGACAAAAGTATTTACCCCGGTTTTTTAACAGGAATCGGTATTAACTATAAGACAAGATCGGAGATATGGTCATTTGGTATCAGTGCAGATTATATGAACACAAGGTCCGAAGTAAATAACTATGATATTCGCCGGGGCGGCGGTATTGAAGCATTGAAACTATCACGCAGTATCACCGATATTGTTACCGGCATCACGGTTCGTTATGCTATTTTTTCTCCCCGCGACCCGGCCAGCGGGCAAGCTACTGGTAAAAGATCGAGGGAGGCCGGTAGTGGATTGGCTACAGGCAAACGATCACGGGAAACAGGCAGCGGGATGTCAACCGGCAGACGAACCTATCAACCGGGTCAGCCCACTTATGGAAATATTACCAGTGAAGAAGCAACAACCGAAAATTGCGGAACCGTTACCCAGCGTATCACCAATCCTGACGGTACTACAGAAGAAATGACCTTTGCCTGCCCATCGGATGCGGCAAACTATAATAGCAAAATGAAAATTGATGGGGGAATGCCCAACAGGATCTCCATGAACGTAACGGTGCCCAAACAAACACAGGGCGCTACTTTTGGTGAAAAAGTAAACCAGGGATTACATGCAGCCGGCAGTGCTCTTTCACAGGGGGCACGAAATATTATTTCGGGTCGTCTGAGCCGGGTGTCCGCCGCCTCAACTGGTATTATCACCAACAAAGCCGCAGCGGTAAGTTCGGTGAGTTCTTTAAGTGGTAGTGGTGGAGGCGCTGCTGCTGCTTCCTATGCTGCTACGGGAAGAATGAGTAATGGTCCACAAGGAACTGATGGAATTGTAGCAACTATATATGCAAGAGAAGCAGGCAGCGGTATGGCTTCAGGGAAAAGATCCCGTGAAAAAGGCAGTGGCCTGGCTACAGGCCGCCGGCAGTATGAGCCTGTTTTTACTGACGGCCAAGGAAGTGTTTGTGATCCATGTGTTGCTACCGCAAAACTATCAAACGTAAAAAACAATCCCCTTTACAAAGACAATGGGCTATCGGGCAACAATCCTATGTATGAAGGGAAAAAAGCCGGCGGGGATGATGATTGCGATGGCATTGCAGGCATGACTGTATCACTGACAGATCCGCAAAGCGGCGCTGTGATCGCAAGAACAATAACGGAAAGTTGTGGCGATTTCTTTTTTGCCAATGTCCCTGATGGAGATTATGTGGTAAAGGTCAGCGGTACTTTTATAGGAAAGAAAGGATATGATGTTTCCCTGAAATCAAAAACAGACCTGCTGGGGAAAATCGAACAGGGAGATGCTTCCCTGCAGTTGCTGATCAATACGAATAATGATAGTGATGACATGACTCAGAAAGCAGGCATAAGCACATCAAGGTCCAATATTAGAACCAGATCATTGACGATCATTGATGCTGACCTGGACGGCGATGGTGATTTTGAATCAACAAAGGTACTGGCGGAACTCACTGACGGAACTACGAATGATGTAACTGCTGCGTCAAGTATAAGTAAAACAGCTTCTGTAAAGAAAGTAACGGTGCGTGGATGGGACCCTGAGAAGAAACAAGCGATCACTGGTTCGGCTAATGCTATAAAAGAATATACCATCAGTATTGACAGTGATAATAAAGCGGCGCTTACCAGCCAATATGAGAACGGAACTAAAGAAGACGTACCAGTAACGGCAAGGGTCAGTCGCCATCCCAACGTGGTCCAGTTTGTCATTTCTTTAGATGAAGCCGGTACAGGCAGCAGGCTAAAGACCAAAACCAGGTCAAACCAGTCGAACGACAGAGTAGCAGCAGGTGATATCGATGATGATGAAATCTGGAGCCCCCGTTCTAATATTAAAATGCTGAGATTGGTAACAGGCGACCTTGATGGCGACGGAGTTCCTGAAATGTCTGTGGCTGCTCCATTCGTACCTGGTGGTGCGGTTATCAGTGCTGCTATGCGCCCGGGAAATCCTATTGGCGGATTAACAATAAAAGGTGGCAAAAACCCGGGGGGTAACCTGCGTACTGTTCAAACGGATGAGAACGGTGAGTTTGAATACACTGGTCTCGAAGCAGGTGATTATACATTTACTATAGAACAAAAAATAGTTATTAGAGACGAAACTCCTGTTTCGGTGGGTGGCAATAATACAAAGGCACAAGACTACAACTCTTCCCGCTCCAATAAAACGGCCAGTGTTGTTGGCGGCGGTGGCGGTCCGGATAATGGTAATACAAAGGTTCAGGACCATAATTCCTCCCGTTCGAATAAATCAGCCAGTGTAATTTCTGCTGAATCCGGTAGCGGTAATACAAAAGTGCAGGATCACAATTCTTCCCGGTCTAATAAATCATCCAGTGCCGTAGCCGATGATCCCGATAACGGAGATGGTATTAGCAGAAAAGGTGATGTTAAAATTACCGCTTCGCAAAATACCCAATCGTTAAGGAGTATTTCTGTGATGGCAGACATGGATGGTGATGGGCTATATGAAACCGATGTAACAGGTAAGGTAAATGACGAGTTGATACTTGATCAAAAAGGGAATAGCACAGAACCCCAGCAAAAAGCGGGTATAAGCACATCACGAAGCAATATTCGTAACCGGAATAGCCTGCAACCGGTCACGCAAAACGTGTATATGGGATATGGAACGGGTATTATTAATGGTAAAGAAGTGCCGGTTAAAACAGTATATAAGGTAGTGGAAAAAGCGACCAGCGGATTAAAGGATACATTGAAGACACAAGTATAATTACATTGTTCATCATGCTAGAAAGGCCCCGCCATCTGCGGGGCCTTTTCTATTTTTACAGGGATGTACAAAAAACAATTGACGAAAGAGCAGGCGCTGCAGAAACTGAAACACTACTGTAGCTACCAGGAAAGATGTCACCATGAAGTGAAGCAAAAGCTCTATGATCTGGGTGTCTCGAAAAGGGATCATGATGAAATAATATCCACGCTGATCGAAGAGGGGTATCTGAATGAAGAACGCTTTGCCATCGCCTTTGCAGGAGGCCGGTGGCGCATGAAGCAATGGGGCCGGGTAAAAATTAAATATGAACTAAAACAGCGGCAGGTAAGTGAATACAGTATTAAAAAAGCGCTGAAGCAGATCAGCGAAGAAGAATACCTCAGGGTATTGAAGGAATTGGCAGATGAAAAATATGGATCGCTGAAAGGAGAACACTATTTAGCGAGAAAGAAAAAGACGATGGATTATTTATTACAGAGGGGATTTGAGATGGAACTGGTGAAGGGAGTGATTAATTGACAATTCCGCGTAAAGGCTTTCACTAATTGTCTTGCCCGGGTATATCTCTCCTGACATTACTTCTATCATCAGTTTTGTGACACCCTAAAACGATTTTATTCGGGAATAATGATCGAAATAGTACTGCCCGCCCCCGGCCTGCTTTCAATATTCAATGTAGCTCCTACTGTCTTCAACAGGTCTTTAATGATCAGGAATCCGAGACCGTGCCCTTTGCGGTTGTCCACGTTGGCGGATGAAATGACCACATGATCTGCCATAAGGCTTTGAATTTTTTCAGGCGTCATTCCCACCCCTTCATCCTTCACGCTGATGATAACCACATTGTTTTTTGTTTCTGTACTCACAGAGATCGTTCCTTTCTCAGAAAAATTGATGGCATTGGTGAGAAGGTTGTACACAAGTATCTTCACAGGCTCATAGAACTGGTATATCTCCGACTCTTTGTCAATAGCATTCACTATACGAAGACCTTTCTGCTGCGCCAGTGAATTCAGGATACCCAGCACCTGACTCACCATCTCATACAGATTGAATATTTCTTTGGTCAGCCTCCTGTTCTCATTCTGGTATTTGATCCAGTTCAGGATATTGGTGGAAAGCAATTGAAGTTCCTGCGAAGTATTCGTCATTTCCTGTATGGTCTCCTGTTGTAATTCTTCGGGCATCTGTTTTCTTTTTTCCAATAAGTTCTTACCAGCTACCGTTAAAAATTTCAATGGTGTCACGATATCATGACTGATAATGGAGATCAGCCTTGTTTTAATGCTGTTGTTCTTTTCAAGTATCTCATTTTGCTCCTGTAGTTCTTTTGTTTTTTCGGCTACCTGTTGTTCCAGCTTACGCTGACGAATCTTGTATTGCCTTGTACGTACCTGCAGGTAAAGCGCCACCAGCCCAAAAGCTGCCACCAGGCACAGCAGGTAGAACCACCAGCGTTTGTACCAGGGAATACTGATATGAAAGACGAGTTCTTTATACGAATAATCTTCTTTGCCGAAACCATTCCGTTTTCGTATCAGTAATTTGTAATCTCCCTGTGGCAGATTGCTGAAACGTATCTCCATTCCCCTGTCGATATTGACAGGCCTCCATTCTTTTTCATTATTCAAACGGTAATCAATATAGATATTCTCTTTATGACACCAGGCAGAAAAGCCCGGTTTGATGATGATCTCAGTTGTTTGCTCCGGTAATTTCAGAAGGTGGATGGAATCCGGGTTTAATAACACAGCATCTGCGGAAAACTGGTCAATGTAAATTTCTCCTTCCGGCAAGTCAGGAATGGCGTTTTCAGGATCTACCCACAGCAACCCATCCATGGAAGGAAAAGAAATGATCTTATCTTTCTTCAGCAGGGCGCAGGGGGTACAGCCGCCGTTCAGTTCGGTCATATCCATTCCATCATTCTGGCCGAAATAATAGTAATACACAGAAGCGGTATCATTGTCAAACGACCCGATCAGCTCACGAAGACTTGTTTTAAATAGTCCTTTATTACTGCTGATCCAGCAATACCCGGCATCGTCTTTTACGAAACAGTGGGTAAACAGCAGGTATTTATTCTTGTCCAGCGGCAAAGCTCTTACTTTACCATTCTTATACAGGAACAGGCCACCCCCATAAGTACCGATAAAGATGTTATTCTCATATTGCCAGATGGCCCGCACGCAATAGTTACCGGCGTTGAAGATCGTATCCAGCAGGCCGGTACGGGTATCAAAACGCAGCAGTGAATTGCAGGTGGCGATGATGAGGACACCGGGCTCGGTTTCCTGCATATCAAAATGGATGCGTGAAAAGCCATCCTGCGGGTGATGGTAAACCTCCTGTAGTGTATCCCCATTCAGCCGGAAAATGCCGTTGTTGTCTGCGACATAGGTCTGCCCGAGGGAAGCAGCTACTACGTTCTCGTTCACCATCCTGATCTTTTCAAACACGTAGGTGCGGCGGGTCTTGTAGCTATACTTATGCAAATAACTGTAAGGAAGAGGTGGCCTTGTTTGTGTAAACCAGAGCAGCGAATCACCGGTAAGAAAAACACTATTACTGAATTTTCTCTCAACAGGAAGCTTTTGCACACTTTGTAGGCTTTTTCCAATGACATGGCCTTCGTTGGTCAGGATATTGCCACCGGTCAGCTCCACCTGTGCATAGTAAGAGGTTCGCTGGTTAGGGTCTGTGTTTTCTTTTCGCAACGTTTCTACCTTATTGGCAGTAATGATCACCACGCCCTTTGAATCGGTCCCGATAAAAAGCGTTTTTCTTTTTTCATGGTAAAAGGCGAATTTGATCAGGATATTTTCAGGTACCTGGTCACAAATAAGACGGGCTTTTAATTCTCCTTCTTCGTACCGAAGCGACCAGGCCTTTTGTTTATTGAATAACAATGGCTGACTTCTTCCGTTTTCCCATATAAAAACATTATATGGGTCGTCCAGTATATCCCCGGTTACTTCATTTCTTACATGAACCGGTGTAAAACGACCGAAAGGCCTTTCCAGCAGGTAAATGGCATTCTGTCTTTCACGAACAAAAAAATTAGTATCCGCTTTGAACCCGGAGTTGATGACCATATTGGCCGGGGAGACCTGTACCGGTTGCCGGATTGTTTGTGAATAATAAAATAACCGGCCCATGTGTACGACGAAAGAAGCCGTATCGCCCAGTGCTAGCATCTTATCAAACTGCAGGCTGTAGGGTCCTGTCTTTGAAAAGTCCACATCGGTTTTATATAGCGCCTCCGATACGGCGATAGATACCATGTTATTGTTCGGGTTGTTGAACAACTGCTTTTTTTCATCAAAGACCAGCTTGTTCTTCTGCAGGTGAAAGATGTTGCCGGTATAATCGGCGGTAAATACCTTTCCGGCATTATTCTTTACAACAAAAAGGATCCTTTCGTTGACGATATGCGGGTTGTCTTCTTTTCCGTAAACCTTAAATTCCATTCCATTGTACCGGACCACACCTGCTTCCGTGCCTATCCATAAAAAACCGGTTTCTTCGTCCCACTGAAGGCCTTTGATACCATTGGAGGGTAACCCGTTCTCTGTATTGAATTGCTGAATATGGAACTTCGCCGGGTCCTGTGATGAACACGGTAATGTATAGGATAAAAAAAGTAACAGTAAGATAAAAGCGGAACGCATAGCCGTTTGTCCGAACAAGTTACTGTTTCCTGCTTAATAATTCACGTTGTACAATGTGGCCAACTCCATCAGTTCTTTGATATTGCCTGCATTGGTTTTTTCATATATCCGGTTCTTGATAGTAGAAACGGTGTTCATTTTCAGATTCAGTGTTTCGGCGATCTCTTTGGTACCAACCCCTTTTAAAACATAATGCAGTATTTCAAGTTCTCTTGGCGCCAGTGATTTGAAAGGATTGTCATGGTGATGGATATTGTTCTTCCGTACCGGCGCTTCATTTTGCAGGAATTTCTGAAGCATCTGTATCATCTCTTCTTCCCCGACTGACTTTGACAGGTAATAATGAATACCGTATTGTTTCAATGCTTCACCATATATTTCGGCAGGCTGCATAGAAAAAATAAGAATGTGGAGATCGGGATATACCCTTCGGATATTGGGGATCACCTCAAGAGTGCTTCCGTCAGATAAAATAATATCAAGAATAAGATGCGTGTATTTTCTCTTGACCAGCTCTTTCATCAGTTCGTTACAGGTAGCCACTTCGGAAATATCTGCATACCCGATAGAAAGCTGTATCTGCAACTTCAATCCTTTACGGATCATGCTGTGGTCATCTGCTATCAGGATCTTTGGTTGTATCATTTTTCCGGCCCCGGGATAAAGGTCATTTTGTGTACTAATTTCCATATTTTATTTCTCCTGCCTGTAGAATTTAGTATAAATAATCTCAGTAATAAGACGTTCTTCTCCTTCATGTCCCCTTATCTTATTAGGTACAGCATGAATTACCCGCCATTATCTTATCAGAACAAATGTGCCCTTCAACACCTGTGGTTGCGATGAATTGATGTCTGTGTATTGCATGGTATAGATATATACCGCCGACGACTGGTCCACACCGCCCAGTTTTCCATCCCATCCTTTGGATTTATCCGTTGTCTGGAAGACGATCTCCCCCCACCTGTTGAAGACCTTCATGTCAAACTTTGTTACAGTCTCTGTACCCAGTGCTTTAAACAGGTCATTCCGGCCATCATTGTTCGGAGTAAAGGCTGTTGGTATAAAAACTTTACAAACCCCTTTGGAAACAATGATATCATCCGTCGTTGACCCGCAATTGTTAGTGGCGGTCAGTGAATAGGATCCCGGAAGAGTAATTGTATAAGATGAATTTGCCGAACCATCCTGCCAGGCTAATTGCCATCCATTATTGATAGCGGGGTTCAGAACAAGGGGGCTTCCGGGACAAACGACCTGGTCGGGTCCCAATGTGAACCGGGGTTTGAGATTGTGCGTGATCCTTATCGTATCTGATCTTTTACAGCCATTGAGATTGACCTCGACCGAATACAAGCCAGGAAGCGTTGCATTGAAAACAGGATTGGTGCTGCCGTCCTGCCAAAGGTAAGTGGCGTTGGGATAAGCAGCGTCCAATGAAACATTGGCTCCTTCGCATACAGCTACATCATTTCCAAGATTTACAACCGGTAATGGTTTAACGGCGGTAATGAACATGCTGTCGCGGAACAGACAACCATTATTCACTTCACACCAGTAGAGACCAGCCTGGTAAGCCTTGATAGCGGGAGTAGTGGCACCATTGTTCCATAAATAACTGATAGCCCCGGCAGCTGCAGCATTCAATGTTACTGTATCGCCCTGGCAAATATCTTTATCAACCCCCAGGTTGAACACAGGGAATGGGGTAAAAGTAATTTTGATGCTGTCTCTTTTTGTACACCCGTTGCTGTTCCTTACTTCCACCCAGTATAAACCTGAAATAGCAGCAGTATAAGTAGCATTAGCTGAACCATCCTGCCAGAGATAAGTACAATTGGGGTTTGTAGCGTCAAGTGTTACGGGACTATTACCACAAATTGAAATATCACTCCCGAGATTGACAACAGGTTTAGATACTACCGCTGTTATTATTATGCTATCCCTGAAAATACAGCCATTATTCACCTCACACCAGTATAGTCCGGCCTGGTAAGTTTTAATAGTAGGGGTAGTAGCCCCTGTATTCCACAAATAACTGATAGCGCCGGGTATGGCGGCATTCAATGTCAATGTATCGCCCTGGCAAACGGGGGTATCTGTCCCAAGATTGAAAACAGGAACAGTATTAAATGCAATATTGATACTATCCCTTTTTGTACACCCGCTGCTATTCTTTACTTCCACCCAATACAGACCTGAAATGGTGGCGATGTAAGTGGCGTTGGTCGAACCATCCTGCCAGAGATAAGTACAATTAGGATTAGTTGCATCAAGTGTTATAGGATTATTGCCGCATACAGCAATATCATTTCCAAGATTAACAACCGGCCTTGGGATCACCGCAGTAATGGTCATGCTGTCACGGAAGATACAGCCATTGTTTACCTCACACCAGTAAAGGCCTGCCTGGTAAGCTGTAATGGTGGGGGTCGTAGCACCTGTATTCCATAAATAACCAGTAGCGCCTGTTACTGCAGCATTCAATGTTACTGTATCGCCCTGACAAATATCTTTATCAGGGCCGAGGTTGAAGACGGGTAATGAATTAAAAGCGATATTGATACTGTCTCTTTTTATGCAGCCACTGCTGTTCCTTACTTCCACCCAGTACAAGCCGGAAGTGGCCGCTGTGTAAGTGGCATTGGTTGAGCCATCCTGCCAGAGATAAGTAGAGTTTGGATTAGCCGCATTAAGTATAACCGGGTTATTGCCACACACAGAAATATCATTTCCGAGATTGACGACTGGCCGCAGGTTTACTGTAAGTGAAAGGCTGTCCCTGAAAATGCAACCTTCTTTATTGACATCACACCAATATATACCCGCCAACCCGGTATTGATAATGGCTGTACCGGCACCGGTACTCCAGAGATAACTTGTAGCACCGGCCACTGTTGCATTTAATGTAAGTATATTGTTTTCACAGATGGCTGTATCAGCCCCTAAGTTATACACCGGGATGGGCTTGAATATAACATTGATACTGTCCCTGCTGGTACATCCCATACTATTGGTGGCCTGCACCCAGTATAGTCCCGCTATGGTAGCAAGGAAAGTGGGATTGGTGCTTCCATCCTGCCAGACAAAAGTATTGGTACTTCCCGCGGCTGATGAATTCAGCAAAACACTTGTGCCTCCGCAAACCAATGTATCCGGGCCAAGATTAATATTAATACTGCTCGTACTTACCTGTCTCCTGATCGTATCCTGTCCGCAATTGGTAAACTTTATCAGCTGCACAGTATAAAGACCGGGAGCAGAAAAAACGTGAACAGGATTGATCTGGGTGGATGAGTTATTAGCACCTGATGCCGGATCACCAAAGTCCCAAAGTACAGAGGTCGTATTCGGCTGAAGGGTATAATTGAAATTTACTGACAATCCCGGGCAATTGACCACATGCGTAAAACTATCAACCGGATAAAAATAGCTTTGAATAAATGTTGGCAGGCCAAAAGAAGATGCCTGGTTAGGTAATGTATATTGAATGGCGTTGGTTACAAAATTGCAACCTGAACCATACACATTCGGGTTGTCAATGCTGGCTATATGTTTATAGGTATTCTTGGCCATATACATTTTGCCATCCGGTGCTATCTGGAGCGCCGCATAGGTTTGAATCGGATCCGAATTCTGTGATATCACCTGTTTGGACGCACTGATGGCGGCGGGAGTACCCAATGTCACATCATACTGCAGCAGGGCATTTCTTTTTTGTGCATTGGCAGGATCAACATAAAAGATAGTTGTATAAACCAGTTTGCTGTCAGGTGAAAATTCTACGCCATAAGGTTTGTAATGATTCTCCGAAGCAAGGAACAGGCTAAGAGAATTGGATACCACCCCGGTAGCATTATTAAAATCGCTTACATCCGTATTTACATTCAGGTGTGCCGCTGCAATTCTTTTTCCATCAGGCGAGGCTTTGAGGTATCCTAACGTGGCAGAGTCGCCTGCCGGCAGCGTTACACCGGTATTACTGATAACGGGTGTGGTATTTATTCCCGTTGGTGAAACAAGAAAAGAATAATATGTATTGGAAACGGTACCATGTGTGAGCACCCAAATATCCCTGTTATTGCAATGTTTTACTGCTGTGATCTTTTCTACCACATTCAGTTGCAGGGTAACATTTTTTATTTCTACATCTCCCCGTCCGCCATCAAGGGTCATATTGACAACAGAATACGTTAACCCTCTTGGGCCCGCCTGTGCATCCACAGTAAATACATAATACCTTGTGGTGTCGCCGATCTTAGGGACAATAATAGCAGACTGGGTGGAAGTAAAACTTCCGAATAAGCCCGTACCATTGGGCATCACCTGGTGAAGCCTGTTCCAGATCGTGGTACCTTCAGTATAGAAAAGGAGATTACCGTTAACATCACTGATAGTGGCCACCCCTTCTGTGGTATTCAGTTGCCCGTTATTCAGGGGTACTGCTGCTCCGCTATTAAAATCCAGGCCCAGGAAGCGGCCAAAATACCAGACATTGGCTTCCTTTTGTTGCGCATACAAATACTGCACGTAGAGTAAGAGCAGCATACAAAGACCATATTTTAAAAATATCCGCATGTAGTTCTGGCAGGATCGTCATGATTGCCGGCAGCTAAATTCCGTAATTGCTCCCCGCAAATTGTAGAACTAATTCTACAAGCTTTTTTTAAGGAGTGGATAAGATTTGCACCCTCGAATTTTTTTATTCCTGCCCGTTTATTCACCAAACTAAAAAGCTCAACCATGGCTACACTCTGCTTACAAAGGATGATACGTGTTTGTTTTGTCTTGCTTTTTTTCACCGGCTGTTTTACTTCCCGTGCACAGGTCAACCCGCCTATGGGTTCAAGCCCCTGGAAGTTTGCCAACCCGACGCCGATCGGGTATTCATTTACCGACATGTCATTTATAGACAATAATACCGGTCTGGCGGTATCTTCCGGAGGACTTGGTTCCAGCGGCGCCATCATGCGCACAACCGACGGTGGCCGTAACTGGCAGGGTGTTCCGTATAAATATGTCACCAGCACCAACTCCGTTTCGATCGCCAGTTTCAATGATGTACAATTCGTAACCTCTTCTATCGCTTATGCAGTAGGAAGTGGGGGATTGATGGTGAAAAGCTCCGATGGGGGTATGAACTGGAGCCCTGTTACTACTCCGCTTACAGCATTAGGAAGAAACATCAATGGCTTACATTTTATAAACAAGGATACCGGTTATATTGGAGGGGCAGCTATCAGAACCACCAATACCACCAGTATTGATGATGCTCCCAAAGTATATTTCACCAGAAATGGCGGTACTACATGGGATTCACTGACAACTCCGTTCAGACGCCAGCAGAATAATGCGACACTAAGTGGCTTTAACCAGTCAGAGATCCAGCGCATCCATTTCGTGAATGACTCGGTAGGATATGTCAGCGGATCCTGCGGCAATGTAAGCGCCAATTACAGCGCTATACTCTGGAAGATTGAAAAGAATATCGTCAGAGATTATAGTTTGCACAGATCCAAGTTTGGCATTACGGCTACCACAGGCAGTTATGCCCCTGCTACCAACACACTCAAAGGTCTTGTCGGTGTCAATGACTCGCTGGTATTGGTATCGACCCTGAACAATAATATAGTACTAAGAGTACGGACAGGTAAGAACGACAGTACTGCCAGCGCTGTACCTGCTGTATGGGGCGCTTATGAACCGGGAGTATATGAAATTCTTATCTGGCTCAATAGTACAGCCACACCTTTCCCGGCGAATTTAGCAGGGAACGTAGCTGGGCAAATGCAGCAATTGAAGAAAGGGCCCGGCGGTAAAATATTTCTTTCTTGTGGTGCAAGCATATTGAGCAGTACAGATAATGGCACTAGCTGGTCCTTTACCAAACCGCACCCGAATACAGTAGTGTATGGTCATTGGGGATTCAATGCCATGGATGTAACGTCTAACGGAAGAATAGTGGTAGGTACTTTCAATGGGCTTACGTATGATTCATTACCGGGGTCTCCCTCCTGGCAAACTGTTTATCAGAACAAGAAACCTTTATTCTTCGGGTACGCTGATATGGACTGGGCAGATGCCTGTAATGGTATCGTGGTCGGATCATCCGGAGCGATCCTGAAAACAAGCGATGCAGGCCGCACATGGGTTGATAATTCCAGTACCGTATTTGAAGCCGCGCAGATAAGCCTGGCCAGCGTGCAATACCATGCGGTGAACAGTATGTTCTTCCTCGCCGGTAATGCTATTTACAAATCAGCTGACCAGGGCACTACCAACGATGCCATCTTCACTGAGCCTGTTGTCAACAGCTCAATATATGCATTCACCATGGTAGGACAGAACAGGGCTTATGCCGTCGCTTATCGTTTTAGTCCTGCCGTACAAAGGACCCTGATATTCCGGAGCCTGAACGCCAATGCATCAGGGCCTGTATGGGACACGGTAAAAACATTTCCGACCGGAACACTGGCGCCTCAGTTACGCAATATAAAATTCGCTAACCAGGATACGGGTTATACCTGTGGGAGCCGTGGTAAAGTTTACAGGACAACAGATGGTGGCGCTACATGGACAGACGTAAGCCCTGATACAACTGTGAACAGCAATGGTACTGCTACCTATACTGCCTTAAGTGTAGTGACAGGAAAGATCGTGTATGTAGGAGGAAACGGCCGCAGAATATTTAAATCCACCGACGCGGGTGCTACCTGGACAGACCTGACCATTGCCATACCGGCGCCGCCAACTCCCATTACCAGTTTTACTTCTGTCGGCAATATTATTATGAATGATGCCAACAATGGTTACTTACATGCGGGCAATATTGTAATGAAAACAACGGACGGATGGGCTACCTGGACCTATGACCTTGCTCCGGGAGGATTCGCCAACATTGCATTGTATCCGAAAATAGCAGGGCCAATAGATAATAAAAAACTATATGGAATGCCTTTGACAGCGGGTTCTCCGGTGAACAGTACAAACACCGCTTTCCTGATAGAATACGGCAATGCCGCTGCCTATAATGCTTCTTCAACAGAAACGATTACCAATGCTACCTGCACCAATCCAAATGGCGGAAGCATTACGATCAATGCAACAGGTGGTATCAGTCCTTATACCTATAGCATCAACAGCGGACCATTCCAATCCACCAATTCGTTCAGTGGTTTGTCTCAAGGCGCCAAAACGATCGTGATAAAAGACAACGGCTGCCAGACGATCACTAAAACAATTACGGTCGGATTCACCGATAATCTAACACTGAATACGAATAATGATACACTGGTTTGTGCCGGGGCGCCCGTTCATCTGCTGGCAACTGCCAACGGCACGGGTCCGGTTTATTCATGGTCACCCGCCGGAGGTTTATCAGCTAATAATATCAGTAACCCGGTTGCCATCGTTAACACTAATACAGCTTATACTGTTACCGCCTCATTGAACGGATGCGTAAAAACAAAGACAGTGAATATTGGTATCAAAGCCAATCCGGCGATCAGTGCAGGCCCCGATAAAACGATAGTGGAAGGGGATGAAGTACAGCTGACCGGAAGCGGTATCCTGAATCCCGTATCTGTAGCATGGACGCCGACAACTTCTATTATTGCCGGAGCTAATGCATACCAGGCAATGGTGAAACCCAATACTACCACTACCTATACACTGACAGTAAAGAACAGCGATAACTGCACTTCCACAGATAATGTGCTGGTGACTGTGATCCCTTACTGTATCAAAGTGATGGACGCTTTTACCCCCAACGGAGATGGATTGAATGACCGCTGGCTGGTAACCAATGGCGCCCCCTGCAGCAAGGAAATAAAAGTGGCAGTATATAATCGCTACGGAAATGTGATATACACCAATAACAATTATTCCAACGACTGGGATGGCACCTATAACAGCAAACCAGTGACAGATGGTACCTATTATTATACGGTGACCTTCCGGACGATAACAGGTAAGTTATTAACACTAAAAGGCAACGTAACTATTTTGAGATAAAACCAAAACAACAATCATGAAACGCTATATAATATTATTTGCAGTAGCTGCAGGAATTTCTGCGGCAACGAATGCACAGCAACTTCAAACCTCATCGCTATATGATATGCAGGGTATGATGCATAATCCATCCATGGCCGGTTCTTACCGGCATGGTATGGTAGGCGCTACTTACCGCAGCCAATGGAGCAGTCTCAGCGGAAGCCCGAAAACAGCCACTGTATTCGGGTCATTCGATCTGCCAAAGCAAGACATCGGTGTAGGCGGTTATCTGTATAATGACAAAACAGGTCCGACATCCAGAACAGGATTACAATTAGCCTTTGCCAAACATATTCCGCTGCATAATGATGCCCGTTTCTCTCTCGGTATAGAAGCAAGGGCGCAACAATATGCTATTGACAGGGGCAAACTTTCGCAAACTCTCGGCAGCGATCCTGCACTGGGCAGCAGCGACAACAAGTTCAAATTTGACGCAGGATTTGGCATCTCTTATACCAGCAAGAAATTTCAAATAGGTGCATCTGTATCGCAGTTAGTACAATCCAAATTGGATTTTTACAATGGCAGCACCACACCGGCAGAAGAAGGAAGACTATATCGTCACTACTATCTGCACAGCTTGTATAACTGGCGTGTGGATGAGTCCACCGTGATCACGCCAAACTTCCTGTTCATCTACCTCCCCAATGCTCCGCTGGAATTCCAGGGAGGCGTACGGGTGGAGCACAATGAAGTTTTCTGGTGGGGTGTTTCGCTGAGAGCTAAGCAAAGTTTCATGTTATCTGCAGGGGTAAATATCAACAAGAAGTTTACCATCGGGTACTCATTTGATATTTACAGCACTCCTTTAAGCGTATTTGATGAAGGCGCTAACGCCCATGAGGTATTGCTCCGCTACAATATATTTAAGTAAGCAGAAGGTTGAATGGTTAATGGTTGGCAGCAGTCTCCGCAAAGGCTGCTGCTTTTTTACAGTATCTGGCAGGTTATTTCCTGATCTTCTCTATCAATTCCTTCATAATCCGTTGCAACTCTTTCTTACCCGCTCTCACTTCTTTCATACTATTAAAATACATCATCCGCCTGTCCTTGTAATCTCCCTGCAATAGAGACGATTTGATCTTTACGATCGCCGGGTGATGAAAGACAAGGTGGATATTCTTTTCTGCCCACGCATTAAAGGTCACCATATCTGTACCATTGTAATGATAACTCGGCGCTTTCCATTTGATTCGTTCACTTATCTTTTTATCCACGCCTTTGATGATCTTCCTGACCGTTTCCATTTCAACCTTCAGCGGGTGTTTTAATTTTCTCATATAAGCCATCACTTTATCTTTTTTTACCGGCCCTGCCGCAACGGTTTTTTTGATATTTGCTTTTTCAAGGTTTTGTTTCACCCTGAACTTTACGATCCTGGTAATAAGCGTCAATGGTAATGGTTTGCCGAGCGGAAACTGTACAGACCCTTTGGCTCCTTTATAAACAGATAACTCCTTTTTGAATGCTTCGATACCCGCAGCGCCGGGATAAAACCCGATATGATTTTTGTAGCCGGCAAAATGAACAAGATTGCCGTTAAGTTTAAATGTAGGGATACCATAACTGATCGCTTCTTCAGCATCCGGTGCCGCCTTTTTAACAGTAGCCTTAATTTGCTTAAGAAGAACCTGTGTAGATGCCGGGAATAATGCAATATGGTCATCAATATTCTTTGCCGGGGCCATTTTCATTGCCATGGTCGTTTATTAAGAAGTGAATTATTATTTCTCCAGATTATTCTTCAGGTTCTGCAGGTTTTGTTGCATGTCTTTGCCTACTATTTTGTCCATGAAGAGGTTCATGATATTCATCGGAAACTTTGATTGGCCATAGAACTTATTGTTGACCCTTGCATGGTTATTTCCTTCAGCGGTAATTGTGGTCAGTGCATAATTGGTCGCTTCAAACGGCTTTTTGAAACGTATTTCTACTTCTATGCTTTCCCCTTCTTTTATTTTGATGATCTCCTGCTCTCCGATGCCTACATTCTTATCATTGCTTTCCCAGGCGGAAATAAAACCAACGGCTCCGTCGGTGCCCGTATAGGTAAGTTTGACTTTCGGGTCCCGCATCACCCATACGCTGTAACTCTCCTGGTTGCGGATCAGTTTTATATAATTAAAAACTTCCTGCTTCGGTCTGTTGATCACTATTTGCTTTTCAAGAATAAAATCTTTGCGGGTAAGCAGCGCCGCAAGAAGGAACAAAGCGACAAGACTGCCAATAATAATCAAAATGATGATCAGGATATTCATATTGCTGATTTAGTTTGTCGCTAAGCTAACCCCTATTTTTAATTATTGCGGTAGTCCGTTTTCGTCCATATACAATACTTCCCATTGGTGTCCATCCAGGTCGGCAAAGCTATGGCCGTACATCCAGCCATGATCCTGTGGTTCCATGTAAGTAACACCCCCTGCTACCAATGCTTTTTTGATCATATCATCCACATCTTTCCTGCTTTCGGCATCGATAGCTATCAATACTTCTGTGTTTTTTTTTGCATCAGAAAGATCTTTTTTGGTAAATGTCCTGAAGAATTCTTCTGTAATCAGCATGGAATAGATGCTGCCATCAGCAATAACCATGCATGCAGCTTTATCATCTGTGAACCGGGGATTGAAACTGAACCCGAGTTGAGTGAAGAACGTAATCGAACGCTGCAGGTCTTTGACAGGCAGGTTCACGAATATTTTGGATGCCATACTGTTTGTTTTAATGATGGATAAATGTACTTGTAACCAGTTGTTATTGAAAACAAACTTACAGGCAATATTTCTTTCGGACACTGTAGCATTCCGACATTCGCAGGGGTTGATTGCGACAATGGCATTCCCTAACTTTGGTAATACCAATCAACCTTAAATACGCTTTCCGATGAAACATATTTCTATTCTTGTACCACTCGGCCACACCAGCCTGCCGAATATTGATGGTACACACCAGATATTATCTGAGGCCAACAAGTTCTGCGAGATGATGGGAAGGCCTCCTGTTTTTAAAATACAGTTGGTAGGTCTTTCCAAAGAGGTAGCCCAGCGTAACGGCCGTTATACCATTTGTCCTGACCTGCTGATCAGTGAAGTAAGTAAAACAGACATTATTATCATACCTGCTATGCATGGCGATCTCGAAAAAACGATGGAACTGAATAAGGATTTCCTGCCTTGGATAATAGACCAATATAAGGGCGGCACCGAGATCGTCAGCTTTTGCATTGCCGCTTTCTTCCTTGCAAAAACAGGCCTGCTGAACGGCAGGCAATGTGCTACACACTGGATCATGGCAAACGAATTCAGAAGAATGTTCCCGGAGGTAAATCTGGTAGATGATAAGATTATGACAGCAGAGAATGGTATCTATACCAGTGGCGGTGCTTATTCTTTTCTTAACCTGATCGCTTACCTGATAGAAAAACATGCAGGACGTGATATAGCGATACTTGTTGCCAAAGCCTTTATGATCGATATAGACCGTAACAGCCAGTCGCCATTCATTGTCTTTTCCGGGCAAAAATCACATGAAGATGAGCCGATCAAAAAAGCGCAGGAATTCATTGAGAGCAATTTCCAGGAAAAGATCACCGTAGATCAGCTGGCAGTGATGTTTGCGCTTGGCCGGCGCAATCTCGAAAGGCGGTTTAAAAAGGCAACCGCCAATACAGTGATTGAGTATATTCAGCGGGTAAAAATAGAAGCGGCTAAAAAACAGTTAGAGACAGGCAGGCGAACTGTGAATGAAGTGATGTATGACGTCGGCTATAATGATATCAAAGCTTTCAGGGATGTTTTTAAAAAGATAACAGGCTTGTCACCGATAGATTATAAGAACAAGTATAACAAAGAAGCGGCTGTGTATAATTAGAAGGGCGTTTCTGCAAACTCTTTCAGGGTTGTTCCTGTAATATAGGTCCATCCTTCCAGGAAGCTTTCCTTTGCAAAATCAGGGTTGGTCTTTCCGGAAAATGTTTCAAGGCCCCTGTGTGTCAGCTTCCATCTTGTCTTATTACCTTTTGCAGGCAATTCGAAGCTACCAGTTTTTGACACACCCCTTCGCTATTGATAAACTGGATTATTTTTACAGCTCAAATTTTACAGATGTCATCACTCTCTGTTTCAATCATTCAAAGTAACCTTCATTGGGAAGACAAGGTCGCTAACAGGAAAATGTTTGAAGAAAAAATTAAAAGTATCCCGGAAAAGACAGAGATCGTTGTTTTGCCCGAAATGTTCAGTACCGGTTTCAGTATGGAGCCGCAAAAACTGGCGGAAACCATGGATGGAGAAACCGTGCAATGGATGAAAAGAATAGCCGCAGAAAAAAAGGTTATCCTCGCCGGCAGTCTCATCATTGAAGAAGATGGTAATTATTACAACCGTTTAGTATGGATGCTGCCCAACGGCCAGTATGGTGTGTATGACAAACGCCATCGTTTTGCTTTTGCCGGGGAAGACGAACATTATACTGCCGGCACAAAGAGGCTGATCGCCTCGGTGAAAGGATGGAAGATCAATTTGCTGGTATGTTATGATCTTCGTTTTCCTGTTTGGGCGAGACAAACCCCGCCACTCATAGGAGAAGCTGGGAAAGGATCACCGGAGTATGATGTACTGATCTACGTGGCCAACTGGCCGGAAAAAAGGATACATGCATGGAAAACATTATTGCCGGCAAGAGCCATCGAGAATCAATGCTTTGTTGTGGGGATCAACAGGACCGGCGATGACGGTAATGGCATTCATTACAGTGGTGAAAGTATGGTCATTGATCCATCAGGAGAAGTATTATATACAAAGAAAGATACAGAAGATATTTTCACAATTACATTACAAAAAGAACTGCTTGATTCGGTAAGAGAAAAATTTCCATTCTGGAAAGATGCAGACGATTTTCAACTCTTTTCTGAGTGATAGTAAGAAAAGACTGGTCAGTTATAGGGCTGTACGCAGATGGCCTTCTGCTAAGGAGAGGGACGGGATGAAGCCTTTTTATTTTTTTTGATCAGCTCCAGCGCCTTTTCCGTTTTATAATCAATGCCGCGACGAATAGCCTCTATAGTAGGCAATGATTCCACTTCAGGCTGAACACCCCTCCCGTTTTTCGGAATACTTTTATCGATCACCAAACGAAACAACGGCAACCGAAAACGGACACCTGTTTCCGGCAACTTCACATCCGGTATCAGCCAGGCGCTGTTGCCATAAGCTCCACCGCCTGTTTCCTCACCGATCACTGTTACATTATCCTGTTTAATAACGGAACTGGTAAATAATGTGGTTGCTGAAAAAGAATTACCGCCGGTAAGTATATATGTTTTCCCATCAAAATGGTTTTTCTTTCTGGGTTTGAAATAATGTTTTTCAAAATATTTAAAATGATAAAGACCATCCTTTCTCTTCCTGGTAAAAAAGGTCATGAACAGGCGGTTAAAAAAATCATTCTGCACATAACGGCTGTATCTTTTTCTTTTGGCAATAGCATATAGCGAGTCCCCTACTCTGAATTCATGATCTGCAATGAACCTCGTCAGCAGTGTTGAGTTAGTAACACTGCCACCTCCATTGCTGCGAACATCAATGATCAGGTGATTGATATCATATTTCCTGACAGCTTTAAAAGAACGGCGAAAAAAACCTTTCAATTTATATCCCCGGCCAAACGATGCCAGGTCCATAAAGGCGGTATGGTTGGCGGTATCCATTTTAAGCAGGCGGACGGCGTTCATCTGCATTTCCTTTCTCTCTTTTCTTGATGGTTGCGGTGGTGTCACACGTCTGATAGGCAATATGGCGCCCCGGCGTGCAGTATCACGGGCAGGGCGATACAATGAGATGGTCGTCGTTCTCCGTTGACCAGTACTGTCTATAAAATCTACATCATACTTTGAAGAGTATCCGAACACAGAAGAATATAAAGAGCCAAAAAAACCACGATTGCTTAATGCCTGGTATTTGTGTGTGTTGTTATATCCATCTGTAGAAATATAATTAACTAAAGAGTCGAGTATATCTTTTGTTGTTTTCCCGTTAATAGCAGAAACCACGGTCCCTCTTTTCAATAATGAGTCTCGCCGGTTTAGGTTGGCGGTGACCACCATCGTGTCATTCCATATCTTCATGCTCAGTGGAAATATTCTTGAAATAGCTGTCGTATCCTGGTATTTGGACCAGCTTTTGGAGGCTCTTACCGTAGTATGTCCGCAGTTGATCTTGGAGGTGACATAGCTCAATACCTTTCTGAACTCTGGTTCAGTCAGGGAGTCTTTCAACTGTTGTTGTCCCCAGTTGAAATAATGATCCATACTGTCTTTGCTGGTGTACCAGTAAAGGCCGGGATGCGCTTCCCTGAGCAGATCCTGATAAATGGAATAATCCTTCTGTAATTGTTCCGGTGAATATTTTTTATTGGGATAAAAGGAAGATCTGCTGATACCGCATCCAGTCATGACAACAATAAAAAGTAAATACAGCAGTAACCTCATAATCTTTTGATCGGTCAACCCGCTTACCGGCAGGCAGGTCTTAATTTTGTTTCATATGATTCCAGCCCTGGGCTGTCAGCGGGTGTTTACTCCCGCCTTTGGTAATGATAGTAACGCCTGATTCAGCTTCTGTCATATACCCGATCACACTAATTTCTTCATTTAATACTAATTTTTCGTATTCAGATTGAGGAATGGTAAATAAAAGTTCATAATCCTCCCCTCCGCTTAATGCGCAGGCAGTAGGATCTATCTCAAATTTGAAAGCAGCTTTCTTCATGTCTTCGGCAACAGGTATCTTCTCTTCGTATAAAACACACCCGAGATCGCTTTGCTTACAGATATGCAGAATCTCGGAGCTTAGCCCGTCGCTGACATCTATCATGGAGGTAGGCAGGATCTCCTTTTGTGCAAAGAATTCAATAATATCTTTCCTGGCTTCAGGTTTCAGCAAACGGCCTATGACATATGATTCCCCCTCCAGATCCGGCTGTACTCCGGGGCTTTCTATGAAGATCTTTTTTTCCCTTTCTAAAAAAAGCAGGCCCACATAAGCTGCGCCAAGATCACCGCTGACACAAAGCAGGTCACCTTTCTTTGCTGTACTCCTTTTTACATACTTATCCGGTGCTACTTCTCCAATGGCCGTGATAGAAATGATAAATCCTTTTTGTGAAGAAGTCGTATCTCCTCCTACTACATCCACGCCATATTTCTCACAGGCAGTATATACGCCTTCGTAAAACTCATCAATGGCTTCAAGACTGAAGCGGTTGCTGAAAGCAAGTGAGATCACTATTTGGGTAGGCGTGGCATTCATCGCATAGATGTCGCTCAGGTTTACCACCACACTCTTATACCCAAGATGTTTGAGCGGAGTGTACATCAGATCAAAATGCACCCCTTCTACCAGCATATCGGTAGTCACTACTGTTTGCTTACCAAAATGATCGATCACTGCAGCATCATCACCAACCCCCACAATGGATGAAGCATTTTGCAGCTCAATATTCTTTGTTACATGGTCTATCAGGCCAAACTCACCTAATGATGCTATCTCTGTTCTTTCGTCTGCCATTAGCGCATTTTTATTTTCCAGATAAATTTATCCTTTTCTTTGAAAAACCTTACTTCCCCCCAATAGCCGTTGAGATCAACTTTGCCGCTCTGCCGGTAATTTTGCATATCTTTTATATGGTCATAAAAAGAAAAGGTCATTGTGTTGTTGTCTTTTACTTTAAAGTCGGTTCTTGTATATGGGAATCCGTCAAACGCTTCTTTGTACTTCTGCCCTTTGCCTGTAAACTCTTCCTTTGAGAACGGCCATGAATTGAACTCTTCCCTGAATTCGACGATCCTGTCCAGCAATACCACTGATGGCTTTTCTCTTTGCTGTTGTCTTTTACTCCTTGGCGAATAAGTAACATAATTGCAGCTATAGGATAGCGCAATCAAAAAGATAAGGACAGGTAATTGTAAATACAGTTTCATTGATGAACAGGAATTAAAGCTCACCGCCATTTACGATCCTCAGCATCTCATCATGAATCTTTCCGTTGGTAGCCAGGGTGCGGTGTTGATAGATAGAAAACTTATCTCCGCTGAAGTCTGTCACCTTACCACCCGCTTCCTGCACCATTAGATAACCGGCAGCGCTGTCCCACGCTTCCAATTTATGTTCATAAAAACCATCGAACCTTCCGGCAGCTACCCAGCATAGGTCAATAGCTGCAGAACCAAGTCTTCTTACCGGAACACCTTTTCTTATCAGCCGGTCAAAAATTTCCAACGGTCCGTTTGGCATATTAATATACGTATAAGGAAACCCGGTTACCAAACAAGATCTCAATACTTCTGTCTGCTCGCTGACATGGATCGGCTTTTCGTTCAACGTAGCTCCTTTTCCATTTTCGGCAAAAAACGATTCTTTAAGATTAGGATTATATACAGCACCCATGATGATCTCGCCCTTTTGCTCGATGGCAATAGAAACGCAGCATAATGGAATACCATGTGCAAAGTTCACGGTGCCGTCTATCGGGTCAATGATCCACTTATATTCTGAATCCTGGATGATGGCGCCGGATTCTTCTGTCAATATATTATGAGCAGGAAATTTTGATTTGATCACTTCCAGTATTGCCTCTTCGGAAGCATGGTCTGCTTCCGTTACCAGATTATTGACCCCTTCTTTATGCGATATCTTAAAAGGATTATTAAAAAAACGACTGAGCTCGGCTGCTCCGGCCACCACCGCTTCTATCAGGGTATTTTTAAGCATAGGCAAAGATAGCCCGGATTACGCAGAATCATCTTATTTCACAGAGGTTATCGCTATTTTGCATCGTTGATAATAACTTCGTACTTCATACATATTGGCCCTTGCAGTTATCTGTCATCATAGTGAATTACAATGTCCGGCATTTCCTGGAACAATGTCTGTCCTCGGTACAAAAAGCCATTGCTTCCCTGAAGGCTGAAGTATTGGTGATCGACAATAATTCTGCTGATGATAGTTTAGCGTATTTGCAGCCGCGTTTTCCGTCCATACAATTCATAGCCAATCATGAAAATGCCGGTTTTGCCAAAGCCTGCAACCAGGGGCTGAAACTATCAACAGGAAAATATATTCTTTTCCTTAATCCAGATACCATTGTTCCTGAAGACTGCTTTACAAAATGTATTACATTCTTTGAAGAACATCCCGATACAGGCGCATTAGGAATAAAAATGCTGGACGGCAGCGGTGATTTCTTAAAAGAATCAAAGCGATCATTTCCATCGCCGAAGACATCGTTATTCAAATTGTTTGGTTTGGCCAGGTTATTCCCCCGGTCGAAGACATTTGCAAAATACCATCTTGGCCATCTGGATGAAAACAAGAACCACGAAGTAGATGTTCTCGCCGGCGCTTTTATGCTGATCAAAAAAGAAGTGCTGGAAAAAGTGGGCGGTTTTGAAGAGACCTTCTTTATGTACGGCGAGGATATTGATCTGAGTTACCGGATACAAAAAGCGGGATATAAGAATTATTATTTCTCCGGCAGCAGCATCATTCATTTCAAAGGGGAAAGCACAAAGAAAGGCAGCCTGAACTATGTTCATTTGTTTTATAATGCGATGAACATCTTTGTGAAAAAACATTATGGAAAAAGTAAGGCAGGCACGTTTGTTTTTTCTATTTACATTGCTATCTGGTTCCGGGCGGCGATGACAGCGATGGGTAATTTTATCCGCAGCGTCGGATTACCGTTGATAGACGCCGGATTGATATTGCTTTCTTTCTGGCTGATGAAAAATGTATGGAATCAATACATGCGGCCGGATATTCAATACGAAGACAAATTACTCTGGATATCATTTCCGGCTTTTACTGTCTTTTACCTGGCAACGGCCTATTATGCAGGTTTATACGACAGGTGGTATAAAAGATCAGAATTGGTTAGTTCTACTTTAGTGGCAACGATTGTATTACTCGCCGCTTATGCGTTGTTACCGGAACATTACCGCTTTTCAAGAGGCATCATTTTATTCGGTGCATTGCTGGCCTTTTTGCTGATAAGCTTATTAAGATGGTTACTTGTCCACACTGCTGTTATCAGCAGCAGTCATAAGGAAGAGGATCCCGGTACCCTGATCGTTGGTTCACTCCGGGAGTATGACAAAACGTTACAATTGATGAAAGAAGCAAACTTACACGAACAGGTACTTGGAAGGGTAGCCGTAACAGAAGATGATACATCGGGTATCGGTTACTGGAATAAGATACATATGCTTTCAGCGACAGTGCCATTCAGGGAGGTGATCTTTTGCGAAGGGACCCTGTCGTTTAAAAATATCATCGAAACCCTTTCTTTATTACCCCGCAGAACGATGGTAAAGTTTCATGCAGAAGGAAGCCTGAGTATTGTAGGAAGCAATTCAAAAGATACAAGCGGCGAGTCGGTTTCTCCGGCAAATGGTTTCAGGCTCAGCGATCCACACCATAAACGGCTGAAAAGATTGATAGATGTAGCTATCGCAACAGGAGGACTGATAACTTTTCCTGTTCATTTATTTATAATCAAAAAACCATTTCCCTTTTTTGCCAACTGTTTTGCAGTTTTATTCATGCAGAAAACATGGGTAGGTTATGCTGCCCCGGAAAAAAATCTTCCGCATATCAGAAAAGGAGTGATAGCTACTAATGGTATCCCTGTTTCTGTCAAGCAACAATTGCCATCTGAAAGCCTGCAGATGGTTGATCAGTGGTATGCACGTGATTATACGATAAACACTGATCTCAGGTTGATAAAGAGGTCATACCGCTATCTCGGGGGGTGAGAAAAATAGCTACAGCAGTATTTATATCATAGTTTTCCTATAACATTGCGTAATTTTAAAAACCAACTTTCGGGGGATCAATGGCGACAATTATTGATATAAAGCTGCCAAAGGCAATTGCTGCTGCATTGCGCATTCCGCCCAATGATCCGAGAAGGCAGCAGTTAAGGGTACTAAAGAAATTGTTGAAGAAAGCCAGGTTTACTGAATTCGGTCAGCAATACCGGTTCGATGAAATATTACTCAGCCAGCATCCGGGCAAAAAATTCCAGCAATTGGTTCCTGCACACGACTACAACAAGATCTATGAAGAGTGGTGGAAGAAAACACTGGATGGCGTACCTGATGTAGCCTGGCCGGGTAAGATAAAGTATTATGCATTAAGCTCCGGAACGTCTGAAGCAGCCAGTAAATATATTCCTGTTACAAAAGAATTGCTGCGCAGCAACACCATCAATTATCTCCGGCAATTATTAAGCCTTTTAAGTTATGAAGACGCCAATCGCAAAGCGATGGCCAAGGGTTTTTTAATGCTGGGCGGCGCTACCGATCTCAAAAAAGGAAAAGCCGGCTGGTATGCAGGAGACCTTAGCGGAATACTGGCAAAGAAACGTCCATTCTGGTTCCAGACATTTTATAAACCCGGCGGACGTATTGCTGCCCTGGCCGACTGGAACCAGAAACTGCATGAGATAGTAGAACACGCCAAAGAGTGGGACATCGGCTATATCGTTGGCGTTCCCGCCTGGTGCCAGATGTGTATGGAAATGGTGATCGAACATTATAAAGTGAAGAACATACACGAAATATGGCCCAATTTCAGCTTCTTTGTTCATGGCGGTGTTGCATTCGAGCCATATAAAAAGGGCTTTGAAAAATTATTGGGCAAGCCCATTGTTTACATCGAGAACTATTTATCCAGCGAAGGTTTTATCGGTTACAAAACAAGGGAACATGCCAAAGGCATGCAGCTTATCATCAATAATAATATCTTTTTCGAGTTTGTTCCGTTCGATGACAGGAATTTTGATCATGATGGGAAGATGGTGGATAACCCGGAAGCAAAGATGATCCATGAAGTAGAGGAAGGAAAAGAATATGCATTATTAATGAGCACTAATGCAGGCGCCTGGCGGTACCTGATCGGGGATACCATTAAGTTTGTTGATCTCGAAAGGCATGAGGTGGTTATTACCGGCAGAACAAAACATTTTCTCAGCCTTGTAGGTGAACACCTCAGCGTTGAGAATATGAATAAAGCCATCGAACTCGTGAGTGAAGAATTTAATATCAGCATTCCTGAATATACTGTTGTAGGGTTTCCTTACCAGAGTTTCTTTGCACATAAATGGTATGTAGCTACCAATGATAAAGTGGATGCAGCTAAACTGGCTAAACGAATAGATGAGAACCTGCGGGTACTCAATGATGACTATGCTACTGAAAGGGACAGCGCTTTAAAAGAAGTGTTTCTTGAAGTATTGCCGGAACATACATTCATGCAGTTCATGGAGCAAAAAGGAAAGCTTGGAAGCCAGCATAAATTTCCCCGCGTCATGAAAGGAAAAATGCTGAAAGAGTGGGAATGTTTTCTGCAAACAGGAAGTGTAAAGCAGGAGATATGAGGCCTCCCGTAAGAAGTATGATCATAAATACCGGCTATTTTACTTCTTATACAAGCTGCCTTGCTATTGATAATTCACAGTTTTTATCCTTCATGTTATTAACTCCGCATTTATTATATGCTTGAGGCGCTGATCAAGGGTTTGACATTCGGTCTATTGCTGAGCATTTCAGTGGGGCCGGTGCTATTTACTATTATCAAGCAAAGCCTGAATAACGGGCACAGGGGCGGGATGGCATTCGTGCTGGGTGTTTCTGCCAGCGATATCACTCTGGTGCTGGTCAGTAATGTGTTTACAGAATTATTTAAACAGATCAGTCATTACCGGACAGAGATCGGGGTCGGCGGTTGTATCTTCCTGGTTTCTCTTGGTATTTACTTCCTTTTTTTTAAGAAGGTAAAGGTAAACGACGCCGGGCAGCAGGTACTTAAGTTCCGGAAAAGGGATTATGCGCAAACCTTTTTATCGGGCTATGTCATGAATACGTTGAATCCGTCGGTATTCATTTTCTGGTTGTATGCATCCACGGCCGTCATCAATCATACGGTTAACCAGCGTATTGTTGTTTTCATTACCTGCCTGGTATGGATGCTCGGTGCGGACATACTGAAAGTATTCCTGGCAGGCAAGATCCGTAACCGCCTCACTCCCCATAATATTCATATCCTTAACCGCATCAATGGCATATTGCTGATCATCTTTGGTATTGCACTGGTATGGGGGCTTATTATTTATGGTAAAAGGCTGTGACCGGATGATTTAACAAATTGGCAAAGCCGGGTTTTGTATGTTTGGCACCATGAACCGGCCGACCATCCTTATCACATTCTTTTTCCTGCTCGTTTTTTCTGCTTCGTTTTCCCAGGCCGGCTATTTGTTTGTAAAAAGGGGTATTAAAAAGAAAAGGATCTATACTGAAGGGGATGAGATACGCTTAAAACTGAAAGATGGGAATTTCTGCAGCGGGTCTATTACACTTTTAAGAAATGATACCATATTTGTCAACGGCCTGCCGGTACACAAAACATTTGTAAAGGAGGTATTGCTGAAAAAGAAGCCAAAGAAACCTTTTCCCGATGCAAAGACTGTAGCCCTGATCGCTGCCGGTTCAGCCCTTACTTCCGCGGGACTAGCCATCAGCGATAAGGATCACCAGACAGAGGCATTGATCGCAGGGCCGGCGATCGGGTTTGGTCCGCTATTGATCAAACACTTTGGCGGGAGGGCTATTGGCGCCATACCAAGAAAAAAATTCCGGATTGGGAAAAAATTCTATTTGCAGGTGCTGGATTTTCATATTTCTCCACAAATACAACGATTAAAAACTTTCTGATTTTGTTGTTTAATATTGCACCGCAATATGAAGATCAGGGAATTTTTATCAAAGGCATGGCGATGGACAAAGAAGGTATTTCTTATCCTGTTCATAACGCAATTCATTTACATAATTTTACTAAAGTGGATAGACCCGCCCATTACCATGACGCAGTTCGTTAGCTGGGTCTCCGGTCACGGGTTGAAAAGGGATTATGTGGACAGGAATGATATTTCCTATACGGTCAAACTGGCTGTTATTTCTTCAGAAGATCAGCTGTTTCCTGATCACAGCGGTTTTGACTGGAAGAGTATTAAAAAAGCGATGGCCTATAACGAGAAAAAACCCGGAAGAAGAAGGGGTGCAAGCACCATCAGCCAGCAGGTGGCTAAAAATGTATTTCTCTGGCAGGGGCAGGATTATATAAGAAAGGGGCTGGAAGTATATTTTACATTCATGATTGAATTGATCTGGGGAAAAAAAAGAATACTGGAAGTGTACCTGAATGTTGCAGAGATGGGTGATGGTATATTTGGTATTGAAATGGCAGCCAGAAAATACTTCAACAAACCCGCAAGGAATTTATCAAGACAGGAAGCTGCCCTGATCACTGCCTGTTTGCCCAGCCCCAAGCGTTTTAAAGCAAGGCCCGCATCTAATTATATACAGGGAAGAGCAAGGGATATCATGCAGCAAATGAGTTTCCTTGAACCTGACCCGGATGTACAGCGGGTAATCGATTACAGGCGATGAATCATTCCACTATCAGTTCTATCTTCTCGCTGTTATGGGTTTCATTGTAAAAACCATATTTGACCGAGAACCTGAGATAATACTTTCCCGTTGGTAAAGCGGGCTGTATCGTTATTGTCATTTGCTTCTTCTCATTCATTTCTTTTAAATAAAGCGGGACCGGAATTTCTTTTATCCAGCCATACCTGTCAAATACACCCACACGAACCGAATCACCTACTATCTCATGTGTCCGGATGAACGATGAATACTGTTCAGGAATTTCAAACCGGCAGTTCATGGTAAGATCGCCGCCTTCTTTTATTTTGTATGATCCTTTATCCGTTACAATATTGATTTTTACAAATGAGGTCAGTGATGGGTCATACCGATAGCCGATCCAGCCAATGGAAGTTTTTAACGAATCGGGAAAACGATAGACGCGGTGTATATCGAGGAAATAAACCGGCTTCCCAAGCAAGGAATCTTCCAGCGGCCAGAAGTTATAATTATTCCTGCTGTTAAGATACCAGTTTTGCGAAAAGGTCGTTTGACCGGAGTAGAACCAATACTTTGATGCCCGCTGGTAAGAGTTACTGAATACAACCGGCAGGCCTTTGGTTCTTTCCCGCATTTCCTGCGGCCATTTTTTCCAGGCATGAAAACGGCTTTGAACGGCCTTTACCGGTAATACATCTACAATCATGATGATCCTCGCAAACAATACAAGGATCATTGTTACCGGTAACAGGCGATACAGTATTTTTTGCCAGTCGGCTTTTTCATACAGGAATTGGTGGGCCAGTACTATCAGCGGAACGATAGCTGGAGATGTCCAGTTACCTTCCACTTTTCCGCGAAAAGAGCTGAGCAAAAAGAAGCCATAAATGCCGATCATTGTAAAACGCAGGGCTTTTTCAGTTTCGTTTTTTGGCTTGTATCTCCAGGCAGCGGGCAATAAAATAAAACCGGCTATTGGTCCCGCCAGCAGCAACTGCCCCAGTATATACTCAGTGGTATAGCGGAATTTATAAACATTCACATTACTTTCAAAAAGGTGGTACCGGAAGCTTACCCAGTTATGCTCATACTGCCACCATAAATGAGGGGAGAATAATAGCAAAGCAATAACACCAGCGAGATAAGTTTGATACCGGGTAAGCAATTTCAGGTTGGATAACAGTGTAAAGAAAACGATCAGTACCGCATGATATTTACTGTAAAGCAGCATGGCCACACAAATACCAAGTAAAAAAGTATTCAGCAGGGAATGATGTTCAGTGAATTTCTTATATAATAAAAAAAACAACGCGGTAAAGAAAATAAGCGGGATATCAGGTACTGCCACAAAACCGCTTACTTGTAATACAGCCAGTGACAGGGTAATGGCATAGAACAGGAATGCATTTTTACCGCCGATCAGTTTTTCAATAATGATAAGCGACAGTACATTCAGCAATAGGGGGAATAGCCGGACGCCAAGTTCGCCGGGGAAAATGGCATAGCCCATTTTGATCAGTAGCCCCGTCATGGGCGGGTGGTCAAAATAGCCCCAGTCAAAGAATTTGGAGTAAACCCAGTAATAGGCCTCGTCATCCATCAGCTCGGTAAAAGCAGCCTGTATCAACCCGAGAACGATCCAGGCTCCATAAAAAACAAGGCGATGATTTTTCTGAAGAAGTGTTTTCATGAATGACTTCGAAAATAGTAACTATTATTGCAGCAGGTCATCTACGGCAATGATCGCTTTTTGTAACCGCTGTTCGTAGTCGCCGCTGATATCCACCCAGGGAACAGACTGGTTAACCATAATATCCTTGTAAATATGATAGAGTTTTTTGCGGGTGGCCAGGTCAGGGTATTCACGCAGTTCATCTTTTATCCATGGCAGGTCGATATTGCAGAGCAGGTACAGGTCATAACTCCTTTTTACGATCTCTTCTAAAATGAACCGGTGACATTTGCCAAATACAAACTCGCACCACACTTTGGCCACATACATATCTGTATCAATAAATAAAGGAATATGACCTCCGTTCTCTAAAAAAGATAAGGATTGTCTTTCCATTGTCGAGCTGTATTCATCCTCTAACGCCAGTTGCCCTTTGGCAATGGTCAACAGGTCGTCAAATTCATAGTTGGTCCCATTCGTCAGCAGGTATTCCCTGGCAAACTCGGGGCACCAGGTTGTTTCATACTGCTGTGCCAGCTGCTCACATAAAGTGCTTTTGCCTGCGCTTTCCGGGCCAATGATGACGATCTTTTTAAGCATGGCCCAATTTACGATGATGCATGGATTATTGAACATTTTACCGGGGGTAAGTGTTGATTAATGGATATACATTTTTCATTTAAAACAAAATGACATGTACTACAACCAGTCATGCGCCGCAAAAGGCAATCACTCCGGAAACAGGCAAGGCCGGCACCTGTTCATCCGTTCAATGCAAAGAGCTGCCGTCAACATTTACAAGACCGACACCAGTTTTGAAATGCTGGTATTCGCTCCGGGCCGTATCAAAGAGAATTTCAGCCTGAATGTAAAAGGTAATGAACTGACCATTACCTATACACCGCCTGAAGGTTTTCCAAGACCCGAATGGATACTGCGGGAATACAGCCGTGGCGGTTTTGTAAGAACCTTTACACTTAATGACAGCATTGATACCTCCGGGATCAGTGCAAAGTACGTGGACGGTGTGCTGCAGGTTTCTCTGCCGGTGATCGCCGGCAAGGAAGCGGCGAGCCAGGTGATCAAAGTGAGTTAATACACGGATCCGGTAAATCAGAAAGCGGCGGCTATTTATTTAGCGGCCGCTTTTTTTGCACGTCTCATCCACTCTGTGAGTCCGAAAACCGCCATGATCAGCAGAATAAGATAATAAACACTGGTGAACACATAGTGCTTTACAAAGTATAACGGAATAGAGGCAACATTGGTGGCGATCCACCAGTACCAGCTTTCTGTTTTTTTCTTTGTCATCAGCCACATACCGGTAAATGCAGTTGCCGAAGCGAATGCATCAGCCCAGGGAATAGCACCGGGAGCAAAATCCTTTTTGAGGCAGGTCAGTAAGAAAAAGATAGCAATATAAAATGCTGAAAAGAAGTATAGCTGATATAGCCACCATCTGCGATCAGAAAATGTGATATGAACAATATGCTCATACTGCTCATTCCTTTTTGTCCACAATATCCAGCCATAAATGCTCATGACAGTATAATAAAAATTCACACTGGCTTCACCGAACAAACTTCCCTTAATGCTCAGGTAAATGTAGAAAGTGGTATTGAGCAGGCCAGTAGGGTAAACAAGGATATTTTCTTTCCGGGAGAACCATACACTGACAATCCCGGAAAATACAGCTACATATTCCAGCCATGTTGTATGCTGAATATCAGTAATAAACTGCCGGTATATTTCCTGGAAAGTCAAAGAGGTGTTTTTTCAAAAATAGAAAGTATCAGTATGTCTTGCGGTATTTTTTCCATGGCCGCAGGTATTTTATTCCTTTTCTTGTCTGAAACCGGGTGGGCACCTGTTGCCACTGGCCGCCGTAATTGCTCCATACCATGAAATGAAGATGCGGAACTGCGGCGTAACCGGTTTTTCCGCTCAATGCGATCACCTGTCCGGCTTTTACTGTATCACCCATACTGACCGATGCCCCATCTTTCTGTAAATGCCAATAACCGGACCTGGTGCCATCGGCGTGCTGTATCACAATATTATTACCATAAGGTCTGTACTTCCTGTTCCATCCGCCGCGGTCTCCATCTTCCTTTACCCGTATCACTACACCATCTCTTGCTGCACAGATCCTGGTACCCCGTTTCATTTTAAAATCCAGCGCCGCCCTGTTCTTATGCGAAAAAGCACTGAAATACCCTTGTATCACCCGGTATGATTTTTCCTCTTCGTAAGGAAGCCGGTAAACAAAACTGGTATCTTCCGTTACTTTTCCTTTTTGCAGTTTACGCACATAATTCTTATACGGGTCCCTGGTGGACACGCAACCTGCAGTAACAATTATAAAAATGGAAAAGAGTGATATGTTTTTAAAAGCCGGGATCATTTTTTGAGCAAACAATAAAAATAAAACGAAATTTACTCAGGTAAACGGGATACCCGGAAATTAATTTTATTGTAATGGAAAAAATAAACCTTTCCGAAAAGCTTGCTCAATTCAGTGACTACTTCAATCCCCGCATTGTGGGTGAACTGAACGGTCAGCAGGTAAAACTTGTAAAATTCAAAGGAGAATTCGTCTGGCATCATCACGATCATGAGGATGAACTGTTTTATGTGGTAAAAGGAAGTTTTGAGATGCAGATGCGGGATAAAACGATCACAGTAAATGCCGGAGAGTTCTTAATAATGCCACGCGGAGTTGAACACAGACCCGTGGCAAAAGAGGATGTGGAGATCATGTTGTTTGAGCCAGCCACTACTTTGAATACCGGTAATGTAGAGAATGAACTGACCAAAAAACAACTCAGACGCCTGTAAATGTTAGTGCCTTGTCCTGTAAAACTTGCCGGGCCGCAGGTAGATCACCCCTTTATTGGTATAGAAACGTGTAGCCAGTTGTTTGAAGTGGCCCGTTGCGTCGTATCCCTGTACTTCAAAATGCAAATGCGGAAATGCAGAATAACCGGTATTGCCGCTTAGCCCTATCCATTGACCGGCCTCTACACTATCGCCGACACTCACCACTGCGCCGTCCTTTTTCAAATGCCAGTAATGAGCAACAGAACCGTCATTGTGTTTTATCGAGATATAATTACCATCTGACAAGTTCTCGTCCTTTAATCCTCCTTTGTCAGAATCCTCTCTTACTCCTAATATCACTCCTGCTCTTGCTGCACATATTTTAGCTCCCTTCTTTACTTTAAAATCCAACGCTCGTTCCCCCTTGTGGCTCATCTTGCTTTCATAAGCCTGTACCAGGAATACTCTCTTCTTATTTTCGAACGGAAGATCATAAATATGGCTGCTGTCTTCTTTGAATTTGCCGTTCTTCAGGTCACGGATGCTGTATTGATCCTGGCCAAAGCAAATGGCAGATAGGAAAAGAGATGCGAGAACAAGCTTCATAAGTCGTAGTTCTTTGTTTTGATGATCTCTGCAGCGATACTTACAGCGATCTCTTCGGGTGTCTGGCTCTTGATAGCAAGACCAACCGGGCTGTGAATACGTTGCAGGCGTTCTGCAGCTATTCCTTCTTTGTGGTAATCAGCCAGCATTTTTTCTGTCTTATGGCGGCTGCCCAATAGCCCTATGTATTTGAAATCTTTGCCTATTAAAGCCCGTAAGGCAATATCATCGGTATGGTAACCAAAGGTCATGATAACGACGTAGTGATTATTTCCGGATGAGATCAGTTCCTTTAATACACTGTAATCACTGACAACATGTTTTTCATGTGCCGCTGAATTCTCCACCATCGTTTTCAAACCTGTTCTTTCATCATAAATACAGGTATAAAAATCCATTGATCGCATCAGTCTGGAAAAAGCGAGGGAACAATGTCCGCCGCCAATGATGAAGAGGTGGTTCTTATATCCCGTCTTTTCTTTATACTGCCAGTCTTCTTCTGATGTGAATGTAAAATCAATATCTCTTTCGGGAGGCGCATTATCAAAACTCAATTTCCCTGGTGCCAGTAACAGGGTTCCATTCCTGTTCTCTTCCAATGAAAGGATGATTTGCTGAACAAATGTTTTCTCGGGGTCTTTTATTTTATACAATAATATCGTTTGCTCTCCCGAACATATCATTCCGCTTTGGTTTTTCACCGCAGACTTATCATGATGCTGCTTACGGATATTCCCGGCTAACGGCTCATCGCTGTCAGCTAACAGCTTCTCTTTTACCATTTCTACAAACTTATGCTCCATGATACCACCGCCGATCGAACCTTCCATTTCGCCATCGGTATTTACTGCCATAAAAAAACCCGGCCGGCCGGGACTGCTGCCTTTACTTTCGAGTACATACAAAAGCATGACCGGCACCTTTTGGATAAGGCTTTGATGTATGAGTTGCCATGTTTTAAGATGTTTCATGTATTCAGGAGACAATAAAGTTATTCAAATGTCATTCAGATTGGTTATTCACCGGAAACGTTTGTTTTTTTATTCCGGTAAAACCAAAAAGGGAATTATGGGTTATCTTTATGACTCCTGCTGGCCATACCGGAAATATTGCAGTACAGATAAAGTGAATATATGGCAACAGAAACCATAGCGGTCACCCGCTCCTCCAACGTCAAACGTTTTCTTATCAATACGATCACCGGCGCTCCTGTTCAAAAAGAAGTTCCGAAACTGACCATGCGGCTGGCAGTTGCAGCCTTCTATTTCAGTATGGGTTTTTGTTTTGCATCATGGGCCAGCCGTATCCCGGATATCAAGACCCGGTTACATCTCAGCGAAGCAGAGCTTGGAAGTGTGCTGCTGGCGTTGCCTGTTGGTCAGTTGGTCACCATGCCGGTATCAGGCAGGCTCGTTACAAAATATGGGAGCCGTACCATTTTATCTTTTGCCATTTTATTGTATGCAATAGAACTGACTAATATTGGCTGGGCCTCGCAGATGTGGCAACTGGCATTAGCCTTATTCATTTTTGGTGTGGTAGGAAATATGTCCAACATCTCCGTGAATACGCAGGGTGTACTGGCAGAAAAGATCTACGGAAGACCCATCATGACCTCTTTTCACGGAGTATGGAGCATAGCCGGCTTTTCCGGTGCGTTGGTAGGTTTGCTGATGATGAACTTAAATCTGACACCACGTCAGCATTTTATTATTGTCGCAGCGCTGGTATTCGTTATCGTTCTAGTTGCAAGAAAGTATTTGATACCGGGTACTTCTGCCCCGGCGGAGAAAAAGAAATTTTTCTCGAAGCCAGACGGTATATTGGTACAGTTAGGTATCATCGCTTTTTGCAGTATGTCTGCTGAAGGGGCCATGTTCGACTGGAGCGGTGTATATTTCAAAGAAGTGGTAAAGGCACCCGGGTCATTGGTGATCCTGGGCTACGCCTCATTCATGATCATGATGGCAACGGGGCGTTTCGTTGGTGACAGGATCATTGCCAGAGTGGGGAGGAAAAAGCTGATACAGGTCAGCGGAATACTGATTTTAGCAGGATTATTAATATCAGTGGCATTCCCTTATCTCATTACTGCTACTCTCGGTTTTTTGACCGTAGGCTTTGGTGTTTCTTCGATTATTCCCACAGTTTACAGTACAGCCGCAAAAGCCTCTAAGATCGGACCGGGCATGGCCCTGGCCAGTGTATCGAGTATTGGTTTTCTTGGATTCTTATTAGGTCCGCCGGTGATCGGGTATATCGCACAGCTGGCTAGTCTCCGTTATTCATTCGCTGTGGTGGCGTTGTTCGGGTTATGCATCACCCTGATTGTTTCTAAACTCAAGGTGATGGATTAGTTTTTATTGATTGCTGTTTTCTTTTCACAAGAGAATAGTCACGGAGCATATATACTATCCCAATGATGAGGCCGATTATACCGCCCAGATAACTATAGTTATTGATCGAGCCTACAATGATAAAACTGCTTTTATCAATAAGGTCTTCCGGAAACCACCAGTTAACGCCTGTATCAATAAGGTAATAGCGTCCTCTGAAAAAACCGATCAAACCAAAAATAACAGCAGTAACAAAAACTATTTTTATGGCATTTGTAACTCCTTTCTTCATTATATGATGATCAGGGTAAATTAAACCCGTCAAACCGATAATCAGGCCGGTCCAAAGTCCAACCCACCATGTTGCCAGGAAGCCAATTACTGCCACCGTTTGGCGATGGCCATTGCACCATGCCGGCTTAAAACCAAACTGCCGGTACTTGAATTTGGTAAAATACTCCTGCGAAATTGTATAAGTCACCTGATCATGCAATATTCCATACACACCGGCTATTAGAATTGTGATAAAAATGGTTGCAGTAAGAACTCCAAATTTTCTCATTCGTATTTACTTATTCTCTTTTATCTCTTTTTTGTTGATGGCCTACTTTCCTTTAAGGGGCTGTCGTGTACAAATTCATCAGCACTTTCTCCGGCGTCATCGGCGCATCAAATGGGATATTTGCGGAAGGGTTAAACGATTTGATGGCATTGCGCAAAGCAAAATAAGCCCCAATGCCATACATCAGCGGCGGTTCGCCAACAGCCTTGCTTTGCAAAATAGCCTGGTTCTCTTTTTCCGTTTCCAATGGATAAATGAGTATCTCTTTCGGTACAGAGTAGATATCCGGTACTTTGTAAGTACTCAATGCATTCGAACGAAGTTTACCTTCTTTGTCATATATTATTTCTTCCATTGTCATCCAGCCGATTCCCTGAACGATGCCACCTTCGCACTGGCCCTTATCAATCATCATGTTCATGCTCTTCCCAAAGTCATGCACCACTTTTACCGAATCAAATTCATAAATACCGCGAAGACAATCTATGGTTACGGTAATGATAGCGGTACCAAAGGTGTGGTACGCAAAGGGATGTCCTTTTTCTTTGGCCGGATCAAAATGAATACCCGGCGGTGTATAATGTGCCAGTTCAGATAAACTGATGCGTTTGCTATACGTGGTCATGATCAATCTCTTCCAGTCCCATTCTGTTTTTACACCTTTATTATATATCCATTCCTCTTTTATTTCAATACTATCCGGGGAAACTTTTAACTCATCAGCAGCTACCTGCTTTACCCTTTTCAATATCTCCAGGCAGGCGATCTCTGTGGCTTTTCCGTTCAGGTCCGCCGTTGCGCTGGCGGCTGAAGGAGATGTATTAGCTATGCGGTATGTATTCGTTGTGTTGATCTTCACCTTGGCCGGGTCAATGGAAAATACAGACGCCGCCACCTGCAGTATTTTAGTATTCACCCCCTGTCCCATTTCTACTGCACCTGTACTGACGCCTACGCTGCCATCAGTATAAACATGCACCAGCGATCTTGCCTGGTTCATCAATGTTTTGGTAAAAGAAATGCCAAAACAAATGGGCATCATCGCCATCCCTTTTTTCAGGAATTTGTTGGAAGCATTGAACTCCATGATCTCTTTCCGGATCTTTTCCGGATCATATAGTTCAACCGTTTTGTTCCAGCATTCGTTTGCTTCGCTTTCTGCTTTTTGCCCGTAAGGAAATTCATCGCCGGTCTTCAGTAAATTCTCTTGTTGTATAGCAGCAGCGGGCACTCCCAGTTTTTCTGCTGCTTTGGCAATAGCCGCTTCTATCACAAACATTCCCTGCGGTCCGCCAAAACCGCGAAAGGCCGTATTGGGCGGTAAGTTGGTTCTGCAACTATAAGCGGTGGCTTTTACATTCGGAACAAAATAGGAATTGGTGCAATGAAACAATGTTCTTTCCATGACAGCCGGCGAAAGGTCGGCTGCAGCACCTGCATTCTGGTAAAACGTAGCCTCATAGGCAAGTATCTTCAGGTCTTTGTTCAAACCAATTTTAAAATCGGAAGAATAAGGATGTCGTTTACCTGTCATCCGCATGTCTTCCATACGATGAAGCGAATATTTTACGGGCTTGTTCAAATGATGGGTTGCCAGTGCACACATAACACCCCATGTTGTAGCCTGGTCTTCCTTTCCGCCAAATCCACCTCCCAGTCTTGTTGTATCCACTTCTACTTTATTCATCGGCACTGCCAGTATTCTTGCTGCCGTTCTTTGTACGGCAGTAGGTCCCTGCGTGGAAGAATAAATTCTTATCACACCGTTCTCCTGCGGTACGGCATAAGCCCCTTGTGTTTCGATGTATAAATGCTCCTGTCCGTTGGTCTCTGCTCTTCCTTCAAAAATGTGGTCACATCGGGACCATGCACTGTCTGTATTCCCTGTTTTAAATGTCCTTGGGGGAATGATCAGCTCACCTTTTTCTTTGGCTTCTCTCGGATCGGTGATGACCGGAAGTGGTTCTATCTCTGCCTTAATCTTTTTGACAGCAGCTCTTGCCGCTTCATCCGTTTCCGCTATTACCATTGCAATCGGCATTCCGCAGAAGTGAACATGGGTGCCCGCTAATAACTCTTCATCGGGAACAATACCGCCGATCTGGTTCTCACCGGGAATATCTTTAGCAGTAAATACTTTTACTACGCCGGGCATCCTTAATGCCTCATCCATATTCAATGATAGTATCTTTCCGTGTGCAATGGGCGAATCAAATACCGCTGCGTACAATGTACCGGCGATCACCGGTATATCGTCAAGATAGACCGATTCGCCACGGACATGGGTATATGTATCAATATTCTTCATGATGGTGTTCCCCGGTTGTTATTCTCCGGCAAGCTCCGGGCGACAACGAATAAAATGTGCTTTGATCAATTGCCCCAGCAATAAACTTTTGTATTCCTTACTTCCTCTTGCATCGCTTATCGGTGATACTTCTGTCATCGCTGTTTGAATAGCCTGTTGTATCGTTTTTTCATTTATTGTTTTTCCTGTTAAAAAATCTGACACGCTTTGCAGGTACATCGGCACAGGGCCAACACCGCCCGCAGATAAGCCAGCTTGTTCAATAACGTTACCATTTAGCTGTAGACAGATCGCTGTGTTCACACTGGCGATATCAAGATGTGTTCGCTTGCTTACTTTTTCAAAATTAAAATATGCCTGCTTCCCCGGGATATCAAACCATATCTCTTCAATATGTTCATCCGGCCTTTTATCCAGTTGCTTGTAGCCTTTATATAATTTCCGTAATGATATTTCTCTTTGGGCATGGCCATCACTCAGTACCAGTTGCGCATCTAATGCCAGAAAGAAAATAGTAAGATCGCCAATGGGCGAGGCATTGATAAAATTTCCCGCAATAGTGGCCATATTCCGGATAGGTGTCGATGAAATCAGTTTTGCATACTGATCAAATGCCGGAAATGCCTGCCGGATGATCGCTGACCGCTGCAGGTCGCTGACAGTTGCTGAAGGCCCGATGATACATTTATGTCCCTCTTTACGGATGCTGTTATATTCGGGATGATCCAGTAAGAAACGGATCGCTGCATCTTTCATTTCATCGTGCTTCTGTACATAGAGATCAGTGCCGCCCCCTACAAAATGTGGTCGTTCTTTGGCAGCAGCCGCCTCTTTCAACGCTCCGGTGATGATCTTTCCGCTCAGGTGTTTCAATCTTTCTTTGATACCGGCAAAATAGGCAGGCAATATGTTGTGTTCTGTTACAAATGCTATAGGTTCATTTTTACCATTTAGCTTTCCGGCCACTTGTATCGCTGCCTTTTCAATAGACTTATACCCGGTACATCGGCAGATATTGCCATCAACAGATGCGATGGCGTTTTCGTTAGTCGGAGCTTTATCACTTAAGCAAAAACCCGCCAGAGACATCACAAAACCCGGTGTGCAAAAGCCGCATTGTGTAGCCCCGGCATCCGCCATGGCCTGCTGTACCATGTTCAGTTCTTTAGGGCGATTGATCCCTTCTATCGTTACAATATGTTTTCCTTCTGCATTGCCGACCGGCATCAGGCAGGAAGTAACGGTATGGTAATGCAACGCATCATTGACCAGCTCACCCACCAATACAGTACAGGCGCCACAGTCACCTTCCCGGCAGCCGATCTTTGTACCCATAAGATGCTGCCTGTAACGGATAAAATCAAGCAACACCATGCCCGGCGGCAGGTTTGTTTCAATTTCTTTATCATTCAGTATAAACTGTATCAATGTGAATTATATTCGTAGTTAATAAAGTTAATATAATTAAGGCACAGGTTTGTTGGCATGAATGAAGACATCTGGTAACAATGAATGCAGGCATAGAAAATAATACAATAGACTTTCCGGGATCTACTCCGCCAAAAGCAGGGGCCGGGGAAATTATTTATTACCGTCTTATTGCTTTGTGGGTATTAAGCGAGGCTATGCTTGGAGGTATCATTCACGGGTTGAAGATTCCGGTATCAGGCCTGATCGTAGGCGGCTGTGCCGTGATCTGTATCTGCCTGATCGCCTGGTATGTTCCGAAAAAAGGAGCGATCATTAAAGCAACGGTGATCGTTGCCATTTTCAAGATGATGCTCAGCCCGCAGGCGCCACCGCCTGCTTATGTTGCTGTTTTCTTCCAGGGGTTGATGGGCGAATTACTATTTTGGAACAGGCGGTTCTTTGGATTATCCTGTATTGTACTGGCAATACTGTCACTGCTGGAGTCGGGATTGCAGCGTATCCTGATGCTGACAATTGTATATGGTAACGATCTGTGGAAGGCGATCAATGATTTCATCAATGGACTCACAAAGCAAAAAGCGACTACCAACTATAGCCTGCTGATCGGTGGCGGTTATGTTTTATTGCATGTCGTTGCAGGATTATTTACAGGATGGCTGGCCTCCGTATTGCCGGATAAAATAAAAAAATGGAGTAAAGAGCCGGGTAACAGGATCATCATCACCGGAAAAGGGGACATTTCCCTGCCTGCCCGTTCGAAAAGAAAAAAGTTTTTAAAAAAGGGGATGCTGATCATCTGGGTCGTTCTGATCTTGTTGTACGTACAATCTTATTACAAGATCGGTGAGCCACTTTTACCCTCACATATTTCCCTGAAAATACTATTGCGATCGCTGATCATTGTATTAAGCTGGGTTTTCATCGTCGGCCCTTTACTGAAACAATTATTACATTACTGGCTGCAGAAGAAGAAAACCAGGTCACAACAGGACATACAACAGGTACTGGAATTATTGCCCGCGACGCAGCAACTGGTCACAGAAAGCTGGCGTACTACAGCAGACAAAAAAGGATGGAAGCGGATAAAAGCCAGTACTAAAAAAATATTGGTGAACGCTTTAAACCCGGTTACAGCAGGTAAGATATTCATCTTAAGCGGCCCTGTTCAGAGCGGAAAAACCACTTCGCTGATAAAACGGACAGAAAAAAGAACAGATGTCTGGGGAATACTGACACCGGTGGTAGAGGGTAAGAGAATGTTCATGAATGTAGCTACCCGTCACTTGTCAGAAATGGAGGCCCCGGATGATGAAACAGAAGTATTAAACATCGGACGATTTACTTTTAGCAAAAAAAGTTTTGACCGGGCTGCTGCTGTTATCCGTGGCGCCAAAGAGAAGGAGGGTTGGCTGATCATAGATGAGATAGGCCCCATAGAAATCCGGGGTGAAGGTTTCCATGACGTATTGAAAGAAGTATCGGCTGACGTTAGTGACAATCAAAAGTTGTTGCTGGTAGTAAGAGAGGGGCTCACGGAACAGGTAAAGGAAGTTTATCAACTGGGTGATGCTGTGATCATCCATCATATATCTGTGCTCAGGTAAAGAATTGCTTTCTGTCTGCCAGCTTATCACCCGTTTCTTTTGCAGTACGTACCAGGCGGGAACGTGTATTCTTTATCGCCGCTTCAATATCTGTCAGTTCAGGATTAATTGATAGCAAGAGATCAAAATACCGTTTTAATTCACCTGGTATTACTTCAGGTAGTTTTCCTGCCAGGCCGATAACAGGTATTCCTTTCCGCTTTGCCCGTTGCGCTACACCGAAGGGCCCTTTCCCCTGCAATGTTTGTATATCTATACTGCCTTCCCCGGTGATGACAAGATCAGCCTTCTCCAATGCTTTATCAAAACCTGTCAGTGAAAGAAAGTGATCAATACCATTGACCAGTTGAGCGTTCAATAGTACAGCAAGACCTGCTGCCGTACCACCCGCTGCGCCACCATGTTTGATACCGGACATGTTGTTGCCTGTTTGTTTCAGCACTATATCTTTCAGAGACGATAGTGATGACTCCAGGTTTCTTACATCATCAGGGGAAGCGCCTTTCTGTGGGCCGAATATGGCGGCGGCCCCTTCCTGCCCAAGTAAATAGTTGGCAACATCGCATAACACTGTCAGCTCAGTGTTCATGATCCTTTTATCAGCAGTGGAAATATCAATGCTATCCAGTTCTGTTAAACTTTCGGGTAGACTCTGTAACTCTTTTCCCTCTTTATTCAGAAAACGAAAGCCCAGTGCCTGCAATATGCCTGTGGCCCCATCCACCGTAGCGCTGCCGCCGATGCAGAGAATGATACTGCTTACATTTTTATCCAGCGCATGGCGTATAAGCTCTCCTGTACCATAAGAACTTGTCCGTAACGGGTTCAGTTCGCTTTTCTTTAATAAGCGAAGCCCTGAAGCATCCGCCATTTCAATGACGGCTGTTTTCCCGTTATTGATCAGGCCAAATGACGATGAGATCGTTCTTCCCAGCGGATCATGTACCGAAGCCGGGACGATCATTCCATTGCAATGTTGTATGATCAGTTCACCGGTACCATCGCCGCCGTCACCAACAGGAAAAATATGAGTAGTACATGCCAGTACACTTTGCCGTAACCCGTCATTTATAGCTGTCGCAACATTCACGGCTTTCAGGCTATTCTTAAATGCATTGGGAGCAATGAGTATATGCATGGCAGCGAACTGTCCGGCTAATGTACCAAAACATCCATGAACATGAATGAGAGAGGCTGTTCACCGGTAGTTATAAAAACAAAACTGCGGGACCTCACATCCCGCAGCTTTCCATCAACACATTCCTTTCAAGTTTCTCTCAAGCAAAGACTTTATTACTTACACGCATCACAGCCGGCCACTGCTTTTTTAACAGCTTCTGCATCAAAAGTGGATGCATCAACTCCTCCGGCACAAGAGCTGCAGAGTTTACCAAGTACTTCTTTTGCTGTTTTCTTTGTTAACAGCATGAGAGAGGCTTCTCCTTTTTTTCTTACAAAAAGATCGTCCACGTTTCCTTCACTGCTCACTACCACTGCATCCGATCCGCTGTATTGCACACCGGCCGGTTCATTGGCTTTGCGCAGGAGTGTGAGGTTAGTACCCTGCCACAGTATTTCATAGAAAGTATAGTTCCAGGTGATGTAGTTCACGCCGCCTACCTGTGCGCTGTTGATCTCACCTGCTTTGTATTTTATTTTTTTTCCACTGTTCATCATCACCAGCTCTCCTTTTTTGCGGATATTATCTTTGATGCTTCCGCTCACGGTAGAGTTATCGGGTAAGGTGATCTGCCCGCTGACCACAGCTTCAGGATCACCGGCAGGCTGGGCCATTACTGCGGCCTGTAGTAGTAAAGAAAAAGCGATAAGGCTGAATGTTCTTTTCATGTTGTTGATTTTATGGTTTAAAGAATTGATATATAAATAAGACCGACCGGTCTGTTTTATGGCAAAAAAATAATATCAGGCCGCCAGGTTACTTTCTATGTGTTCACGGATACGATCGAGGATACGGTTGAGGATCGCCGGATTGTCATTGATCTTGGCCATTACGATGGCGCCTTCGATCATAGCATACATGTTCTCTGCTTCGTGCTGCGGCTGTATATCTTTTTTCAGTTCCCCGTTCTTCTTGCCCTCCTGGAAGATCTGCGTCAATGAACTGAGCATCTCATTCTGTGCCGCTCTTGCCCTTGTTTTCAAAAAGGGAAAAGAATCATCCGCTTCTACGCTTGTGTTCAGCAACGGGCATCCTCCTTCTATTGGCGGATGAGTGATGTAATTGCGGTAGAACTGCAGGATGCAAACCAGTTTTTCCAATGCCCCCGTACAGTTGCACAGCTTCATCAGGATGGCGGTCCTGATCTTGCTGTATGCATATTCGAAGGTCAGTGCCGCTATCTCATCCTTGTTTTTAAAATTGCCATATACGCCGCCCTTCGCCAGTCCCGTTGCCTTCATGATATCCGACAGGCTGGTGCCTGCATACCCGTTCTTATTAAAGAGCGGGGCGGCCTTTTCAATGATCAGCTGCCGGGTCCTTTCGCCTTTGGTCATACAGCAAGAAAAGTTTGAAGCTTTAAAATTAGACCGAACGGTTTATTTTGACAAATTATTTTTTATCCCCTTTTGTTCAGGGTCCGGATTGGTGCAGGAGGAAAAACAATCGGGTAAGCGCTTACTATAAAGCGACAGATGCCTCCTTAATGAGTATCTGTATAAAACATAAAGGTATGATCCCGGCAGGGCGGTTTCCTTTGAGTAATATCATGTTGGTATAACTCTGCTCTCATTGATTCCGGCTATTGTATGATCTATATTCAGACAGTGAAAGCGGCAAAGTGAAAAAGATCACTATTAAAGACTGTTTTATGAAAAAGCTTCTCATTCTTGCGATGGCGTTGCTGGTATGCGGCGCATTGCAGGCCCAGGGAAGCAAAGAAAAAGTGAACCCTAAATCTTTTCTTGCTTTCCATGCAGGGCCGTCAATCCCTATAGGGGATTTTTACAACAGTGATTACGATAATGCCGATGCCGGGTTTGCCCGGATAGGTTTTAACCCAAACCTGACCTATGGTTACCAGTTTGCCAAAAACTTCGGACTTACCGCTTCCATATTTTTCAATAAAAACAAACTGGATAATATCGCTATCCAGGAAGCAATGGAAGCAGTATTTGAGGTAGAACCGGGATCATTCAAGGGGCTGAAACTGGATCACTGGAAATGGTATGGTGTTACTGTTGGCCCCGCACTGATCTATAATTTTACTCCTTACGTGGCAGGAGATATCCGGATCATGGCCGGTATTGTGAATGCCAACACGCCTGCTATCACTTTTCAGGGTGAAACACTGGCCGGTGAAGACTGGTCTGTCGCCATGCCGCTGCAGGCGGGGGCTGACCTGCGAATCGGGATCGGGAAGAATAAGAACACGTTCATCTTTGTCAACATTGACTACCTCTACATGAAACCCAAATTCAATGTAGATTCCGATCTTGATGAACTGGTATCCGAAACTTTCAAACAAAAAATTTCCGTGATCAATCTTACCGGTGGTTTAGGGATCAGGTTCTGACAGGGATGAAGACAAAGGTGTAGTGTGTCGATCCTTCTCTCCCGGCCTGTGGCCGGGAGAGATTTTTTTTTCCTGGTTGTGTGATAGATAAAGCAAAAAAGAGAGACAGTAATATCTTATATAAATATAAAGCGACAGACAACTCTTTAATGAGGGTCTTTTTAAAATATAAAGATATGATCCAAACAGGGCGGTTTCCTTTGAGTAATATCATATTGGCATAACTATGTTCTCATTGATGTCGCCTATTATATGATCTATATTCAAACAGTGAAAGTGCCGGAGTGAAAAAGATCACTACTAAAAACTGTTTTATGAAAAAGCTTCTCATTCTTGCAACGGCGTTGCTGGTATGCGGCGCATTGCAGGCCCAGGGAAGCAAAGAAAAAATGAACCCTAAATCTTTTCTTGCTTTCCATGCAGGACCATCTCTCCCGATGGGGGATTTTCACAGCAAAAGTTTTGATAACGCCGACGCCGGTTTTGCAAAGACCGGTTATACCCTGAACCTGTCCTATGGCTATCAGTTGATGGAAAACTTCGGACTGATGGCATCCGTATTTTACAACAACAATAAACTGAATAATGTCGCTATTCAGGAACAGATGGAAGCCGCGTTTGATGCTGAACCCGGTTCACTGAACGGGCTGAAACTGGATCACTGGAAATGGTATGGCCTTACTGTTGGCCCGGCATTGATGAAAGAACTGGCGCCCGATCTTTATCTGGATATCCGGGTAATGACCGGTATCGTCAATGCCAATACCCCTGCGATCACTTTCCAGGGCCAGAAACTGGTAAGCGAAGACTGGGGTTTAGGGATCCCGCTGCAGGCTGGTGTTGATCTTCGTGCTGGTATCAGTAAAAAAGTGTTCGTTTTTGCGAACATTGAGTATCTCTACATGAAACCCAAATTCAAAGTAGAGTACAACATTGATGAACTGGTATCCGAAACCATCAAACAAAAAATGTCCGTAGTCAATCTTACCGGTGGTTTAGGGATCAGGTTCTGATAAGGATTAAGGACATGGAGAGTTGACCCTTCTCTCCCGGCCTGTGGCCGGGAGAGATTTTTTTATACCAGCCCGAACAAAGACCTTTGTACAGGCCTGCCCGGGAAATAAAACACCTGCCAGACCGTTTAAAGATGAACGGGTGGCCTTTAAAATACCAACCAATGAAAAAACTCATCGTACTTCTCTGTTTTTTCCCATTATTTGCCGGTGCGCAAAACCTTTATCTTTCAGCAAGGCTCGGGATGGCCAATTACCAGGGCGACCTGAAGGCAAAATCGGTATCGTTCAAACAATCCAAACTGCTGGGCTCTCTTGGCGCCCGCTACGATTTTTCCGAACATATCTCCGCCCGCAGCTACCTGTCACTTACCTCGCTGGCAGCTGATGATAAGAACGGCACTTCTTTCATGCAAAGCCGCAACCTCAGTTTCAAAACAAAGATATTTGAGTGGGAACTGACCGGCCAGTACAGTCTCTTCAGTTTTAATAATAAATGGTGGTCACCCTATGTATTTGCCGGGATCGGACTATATCATTTCAAACCCTATACACAGGATGTGAATGGCAATAAAGTTTACCTGCAGCCATTGAGTACCGAAGGACAGGGTTTCCTGCCCGGTAAAAAGAATTATTCACTCACCCAGTTCAGCATTCCCTTTGGACTTGGCGCCGAGTATTCCATGAATGAGGATATGCGGGTGGGGCTTGAATTTGGCTACCGCAAGCTATTTACCGATTACCTCGATGACGTCAGCAGTACGTATGTGGACCAGGCCGCATTACTGGCCGCAAGGGGCCAAACTGCTGTTGACCTGGCTTGGCGTGGGGATGAAAAGACCGGAGCTCCTTACCCGGCAGCAGGTACCACCCGTGGTAACGATAAACTCAACGACGGATACTTCTATATCGGCTTTACTTATGCTATCCGGCTGGTACTGGATAAATACAAAGACATCGCCGGCATGCCTTCCGGCAAAAAGGCAAAGAAATCCGGCTGCCCGGCGACACGCTATTGATCGTGGCTCAAAACATTTTACGATAAACATTCTGAAGCGGGTTAAACCACCCGCTTTTTTTGCGCTCTAACACGGCTCAGACTTTATACACAGTTATTTTCTGTTATACTGTTCATTTATCAAAATATCGACCACATGAAAGTAAAGACCGTTGTATTTATTTTATCCGTCATCCTTCTTTTCTTTCCTGCCTGCAGTTTTGCGCAAAATGATTTCAGCAGGCTGGATAACTGGCTCGAAAAAAACACACCCGATATGGGCGGCCGTGCTGTGCTGCTGATCTGGAAAGACGGGAAAATCATTTATTCGCAGGAGGAAAATGAAATGAGCCGGAGGCAGAAAATGGTGAGAAGATTTATTGCCAAACGACAAGGTAAGAATGCGGATACAAATAACTTCACTACTACATCAAAACAAATGATCGCCAGCTGCAGCAAATGGCTGAGTGCTGCTCTGGTGATGACATTCGCGGATGAAGGAAAACTGAAGCTGACCGATACCGTGGGCCGCTATCTTCCTGTTCTTTCCGCAAATGGCAAAGGCCATATCACGATCAGCCAGTGTCTTTCTCATCTTACCGGCATCAAAGCACCGCCATTGAAAGAGAGTATTGGTGAAATGAAAGAGGTCAGCAGTATGGACGAAGCGATGGACAAGATCGCCGAACTGCCCATGGAGGCTGAGCCGGGTAAGGTATTCCGCTACAGTAATACGGGCTTGCAGATCGCCGGGGCCGTTCTTGAAAAGATCAGCGGGAAAAGCTTTGAACAGTTATTTGCTGAACGTATAGCCCGGCCACTTGATATGAAGAACACCGATTTCGGCAAAGGGAAAGTGGCTTTGCCCGCCGGGGGCGCCTACAGCACACCGGAAGATTATATGCATTTCGTTGAAATGATACTGAACAAAGGAATGTATAATGGTAAAAGAATATTAAGTGAGAACAGTGTGATGGAAATGCAGGTGAACCGTGTAGCCAAAGATGTAAGAGTAGCTTATTCGCCCGATGAAGCAGGCGATTTTGGTTATGGCTTTGGCGAATGGGTGATGGAAACATCTTCCACAACTAATATCAGTACAGCAGTCACCAGCCCCGGTTTGTTTGGCAGTTTTCCCTGGGTAGATAATGAAAAGCAATACTGCGCTTTCCTGATGTGTTTCTATATTAAGAATAAAGGAAGAAATGAACGCTACAAAGAATTGAAGCTTCTGGTGGATGAAGCAATAGCAAACCAATAGAAGAACCGTTTACCTGATTTGAATTTGGCCACAGAGAACCGCGGAGATGACGAGTTTTACTGAGAGATTAAGGAATGTGCGTTCTGCGGTTCTCTTTTCCTCTGTGCAGCTCTGCGGCCCTCCTTATCTATGTGGCCATTTTTACTGTTGCATAAAAATTCTTCTGCATCGCAGCAATTATCACTACCTTTCTTACAGCAATTGTTTCCTGCCCGCCTTATTCATTTGTATATCCCGCCTTCTGATCGCTGCTATTTTATTCATTTTTAAAAAATCACGTATGAGAAAGATCTTTCTATGTTTCGGACTGACCGCATTTTTATTATCCTGCAACGATGAAAAAAAAGAACCCGCTGCCACCGATGCCGGCAGCACTTCGGCCACTACGGCCGCTGATCCTGCTGACCTGCCTTACAAAGCTTCTTACTCCAGCAGCTGGAGCACCGCTGTATCTGATGCCGACCTGAAGATGGTACTGACCACCTATAAGGACTGGGCCGATGGTAATATGGCTGGTCTCGCCGCCGGTATGGCCGACAGTGTGACCGTTGAATTCGGTAACGGCGAACACTTCAGCGGAACCAAAGCTGACCTGATGAAACGCTGGACCAGTTTCCGCGACAGCCTGAGCTCGGTGAAAATAGATATGGCAGGCTGGCACCGGATGTACTCCACCGACAAGAAGGAAGGTTATATCGTAACATGGTATGACGAATACGATACCTATAAAGATGGCAAAGTGGACTCCGCCACCTATCATGATATCAACCAGGTGAAGGATGGCAAGATCACCTGGTACAGCCAGTACAGGCGGCCGAAGAAATAAGACATTCCATCATCCATTCATAGAGCCCCTTCGCAGGGGCTTTTTTATAAAGGGCGCCGTTCCGGGAAAAGGAGCTACGCTGCTTCATCTTTCAGCACTTAATAACGGCGCCACCTCTTCCTATCATTTTAGTTTTACAGTTTTCCGATCCAGTCCGCGATATAACCCGCAACTTCTTCCCAGCCTTTTTCTCCGGCGATATAGTGGCTCCTGTTTTTGAATTCTTTATAGTCAACAATACTATTGGCGTCTTTATATGATGAAGCGATCTTCCTGGTAAGCGCCGGCCCGAAGATGGTGTCTTTTTCACCGGCAATAAACAATAAGGGCTGATGCGCTTTTTTGAAATTGACATTCGAGAATGACCTCAGTACAGTATCTCTTCCGATCTTCCTGCTTTCGGGTACTGCTATAGCATCAAATGCTTTTTCCTTTTCAGCTTCAGTGAGTGTATTAAAGAAAGCACGGTTGTACCAGTCACGGCTGCCCATATAGGCTTTGTTTCCTTTGAAAAAATTGATAACGGGCCATACGATCTTGATAGTTGAAAAGGGAGGCATTACATTTTTGGGAGGGGCGCCGTCAATGCTTACACCGGCAACAGCTTTATCCATTTCCACCAGCTTCTGCACTACCAGCCCTGCCATGGAGTGACCGATCACGATAGGTTTTTCGGGCAGGGTATCGATCAGCCTGGCGATATTCATCACTACGTCTTCAAAACCGGTTTGGGTCAGCTGCGGGTGTATATTGGCACGCAGGTCAGCCGGGTGGCCTTCATGACCGGGATTGGCCGGGGCATAGACGGTATAGCCTTTGGCTTCAAAAAAAGTTTTCCATTCGTTCCAGCTTGTATTGTTGACGAACATTCCGTGGATGAGGATGATTGTGTTTGACTTTTTCATTGTGTTGTGTTTTGATGATGACACAAAGCTCATACGCGGCGGGGACGATCTTCTTAACCCGGGTTAAAATCGTAGCGAATCCAGAAATTTCCCGCAAAGGGGCAAAGGCGCAGGCTGCAATTATCGCTGCGACGTGGCGCCGCTGCGAGATATACTACCTGCTCAAAATTCTTTTGCGGATGCGGCTGAGCGAGGGCCCCTGTATGCCAAGATAGGAGGAGATATGGTAAAGCGGAACGGTATTGAAAATATCGGGGTGCTGGTT
>JAEUVK010000198.1 GCA_016787135.1 Chitinophagaceae bacterium
TGCAAGAAAAGAATTTCGCCTGGGAGAAAAGATAGGAACGGTGGTGATGCCGGCTATCTCCTTTTTATTACCGGCAAAGTATAAACCGGTACAGGCAGGGGATGTGGCAAAAGCAATGCTGGCCGCGGCAAAAGAAAAAAAAGAAGGCGTATTTGTGTATGAGTACAGGGAAATGAAGAAACTGTGTAGCCTCTGATACTATCTGCTCATGGAAACAGGGTCAGGAAATCCGGATCATCATACAGGTTTTTTGAAAAGCTTCAAGGACTGCCCGCTTCGGCAACAAACCAGGGTTCGAATAACCAGCTCAGGTTAACTTCAGTTTGAATCTGCTTATACACTGCTGGCCTCGCCGATAAATAAAATGGGTTTATTGTCCAGGTCGCCCGGAACATTGTATAAATTCGCTACCGGCTGCCAACCAGCAAACATTAGCGACTAACCAAAAAAATAAATTATAACCGATTCACCCTCCAAAAATCACATTTATACATATGCATCAGTTCGAAAAGTTTATCGTGTTGATCTTTACGGCCCTTTTCAGCACAATTATCCTGGGCTCTTGCTCACAAAAAGACAAGAAAACAATTGGCAAATCGCTGATGCCAAAAACTATAATGTATAATCCGGATACGACAGCTTACCAGGAATTATTCAATGAAGAGAAAGACTCGGTTGTGTTTAATTCAGGATTTGTGACATTACTGCCCGATCAGGCCGGAGATATCCATAGTACCAAATCAAATGAAGAAATGATAGTGACTTTAAGTGGGACAGGGAAAATCAAAATTTCAAATGGCAACAACCTGGATATACAATACGGAAATGTGGCTCATATCCCGGCAAACACAGAACACCAGGTCCTTAACACCGGAACCATTGACTTGAAATATATCTACATTACAACAAAATCGAAATAGTGCATCATAGTAAAAAACAGCAAAGCTCTGTGATGGCGTTTACCTAAGTTACTATTCAGGCTTGAGGTAAAAATAAGTAAATCCGGAACAAGAAGTGACGCCAATACAGGTGTTGTAGACAACCCTTTGTAAACTAAACAGCTGCTCATTTAATTTTATACGCTAAATTATGATCAAGAAGTTCTTGACCTTTCCTTTATTTTCTTTCTTCATTTATTTATTCGCTGTTTCACCGTCGTGTACAAAAGACCCCTACGTTCCCGATTATGATCATGCAGGTGGGTTTGTTATTGCAAAAGAAACGTGTAGTGCAACAGACCCTGACAATGATTATTGGCTGGTTGATTTAAGTGTAAATTATACCACCACCTCATCCTCCCTCTCCCACTCGATCTTGGTTCCAAATCCTTTGCTGCTGTCCGTCATTTTGATGTGATGCAGTTGTATGGCCCATAAAACGCCGGGCAGCGCCAGCGCAAAAGGATATTTAAGATGATATATTTTGGAGGCATTGGCTGATAACGGGTGATCAGAGGATAACACTTCCCCTTCAAACTGGATACCCTTTACGATCACTGCATTTAGTTTATCCGGCAATATCGTACCCGCTATTTCCTTTTTCTTCAGCATCAGCGCCGCATGCCGGGAAGCGCCATGTGTCTTATAGTATAATACTGCGTTATCCACATCAAAAGCAAAAAAACAACTGAAACAATACGGATGACCTGATTCATCCACCGTGCAGACCGTAGCGGTCTTCTGCTTTTTGATGAACTCAATAATATCTTTATTCATAACGTGACTTTTATGACCCTGACCGGGCAGGCGGCGGCTACTTCCTTCGAAGCCTGCTGCAGTTGCCGGTGAATGGTCAGTACATAAACATCTTTTTTACCTGCTGCATTTATCAATGTTGCCTTCCCGTCTTTCTTTGACATACGCCAGTGAACAGGCTGCTGCTGCTGGCAGATACCGCAACCGATACATTTATTCCGGTAATGAATGATCTTAGGCATTGCTCACTACTTTATACAGCTTATCGCCCGGCGTCACTTTCGTGGCTACTTTGAATGTCAGTTTATCACCTTTCACCGCTTCACCCGCTTCTTCCCCATTCACCACCAGCACTTCCATCTTTTCTTTGATCATGCCATGCGCATTGCCAATAAGCAGTAAAGTATCTCCCTTCTTTACCGTTCCCGCTTCTATATCAAATTCACCTACCTGTATCTTCGGGTAATACTTGCTGCCTTTACCGATATATATTTTCTTTTCCGTCGCAATGGATCCGGGCTGCTTCGTCCATTCACCTAACTTATGCCCCAGGTAATACCCTTCCCAGAAACCCCGGTTGTACACCATGGCCAGTCTTCGTTCCCATTCGTATATCTTTTCATCCGTATAGGTTCCGTCGTAAATGGACTGCAAGGCTTCTTTATAGCATTGGGTCACCGTATATACATATTCAGCCCCCTTGCTTCTCCCTTCTATTTTCAATACATCCACGCCGCTGTTCACTACCTGGTCCAGCACATGTATCGTACACAGGTCTTTCGTCGACATGATATACTCATTGTCTATCATCAGTTCTTCACCGGTCTCTGCATCTGTCACGATATACGGGCGACGGCAGTTCTGCACACAGGCGCCGCGGTTGGCCGATGCATTCTGCGAATGAAGGCTCATATAACATTTGCCGGATACGGCCATACATAATGCCCCGTGAACGAATACTTCCACTTTCAATGGTTCACCCGACACACCCCGTATGTCCTTTCGATGGATATCCCTCGTGATATCGCTGACCTGCTGCAACGTCAGCTCCCTCGCCAGTACTACTACATCCGCCATACGTGCATAGAACTGTACGCCAGCCATATTGGTAATATTCGCCTGGGTGGACACATGCAATGGTATCTTTAATTCAGTACAGTATTGCATCACGGCAATATCCGACGCAATGACGGCGTCAATACGGCTACGCTTCACTTCCTGCAAGATGATACGCAGCAACTGCATGTCATGATCATACATCACCGTGTTCAGCGTGATATAGGCTTTGATATGATTACTGTGACAAAGTCTTGCCACGTCCTGTATATCGTCAATGGAAAAACCGCCGGAAGAACGGGTACGCATGTTCAGTTGCTCCACACCGAAGTAAATGGCATCAGCACCTGCGTTGATAGCCGCCTGTATGCAATCCATCGAACCGGCCGGGGCCAGTAATTCTATATTCTTTTTCATCATAGCTTTCCCTGCAGGATGACCAGGTCCTGCATTAAAAGTTTGATGCAAAATTAAAAAAGGGAGCCGCCAATCCTGAATAGAAGAATATGACAAGTATCATCCCGCAACGTGAGCATGATCATTTTTCAATACACAATACTAGAACACGTATCTTTAATTCTTACAATTTTTCACCACTCTTACATCACATCCACATCGGGCACTATCACCACACTTCTGAATCTTGATTCGCTATGCAGCATCGCTACTTGTTCCAGCAGGTCCTTCTTGCATTGCACAATGAACTTCCTGTCTTTCGGAAGCTTTAATAACAATTCAATTAAATATTGATTACGGATACGGTTGATGACAGGTTCCGCCGGGCCGACAATATAATTTTCGTATTTATTTTTTAACGCATCGGTGTAATGCAAAGCAGCGCTTTCCACTACTTCCCGTATCTTATGTTTGAATGTCAGCAGTATCATGCGGGTGTAAGGCGGGTAACCAAAATGTTTCCGTTTTACCAGCTCCTCTTCAAACATCTTTTTATAGTCATGCTGCTTTACATATTGCAATACAGGATGAGCAGGGTTCAGCGTTTGTATCAATACTTTTCCTGTTGCTTCCTTTCTTCCTGCTCTTCCGCTTACCTGCTCCATCAACTGAAAAGCCCGTTCATTCACCCGGAAGTCGGCAAAATGCAACAAGCCATCGGCATCAAGTATGCCTACAAGATCCACCGTATCGAAATCCAGGCCTTTCACCACCATCTGTGTTCCTACCAGTATTTCTATCCGGTGCTGTTCGAATTGCTGTATCAATGCATCATGGGCATTCTTGCCCCTAACGCTATCCACATCCATTCTCGCAATTTTTGCATCCGGGAAAACTTCCTGTAATTGTTCTTCTATTCTTTCCGTACCAAAATTGCGTTGCACAAAATCATGATTGCCGCAGGCTGCACAAATAGTGACCGGCGGATACGAAGTGCCGCAATAATGACATACGAGTTTATTGGTGAACTTGTGGTAGGTCAGTGATACATCACAGTATTTGCACTGCGGTATCCATCCGCATACATTGCAGACCTGGTACGGAGTATAGCCCCGCCTGTTCTGGAAAAGAATGACCTGTCTTTTCCTGGCCAGTACACTTCTGATCTCCTCCGTCAGCGGTGGTGATAACATTACTTTTCCCCTGTCCTTTCTTTCTATTGTTTTGAGGTCAATGAATTCAATGGCCGGTGGATGAATATCGCCGTACCGCAGTGTCAGTTCCGCCAGCCCGTATTTGCCGGTCACTGCATTGTTATAACTTTCTAATGAAGGAGTGGCACTGCCTAGTAAAACTTTTGCAGGAAATAAAGAAGCAAAATAGATCGCTGCATCTCTCCCATTATATCGCGGAGCAGGATCATATTGTTTGAATGATGAATCATGCTCTTCATCACAGATCACCAGAGCAAGATCCTGGAACGGAAGAAAAACAGATGACCGGGCGCCGAGAACGATCTTCATCTCCCCGTTCTTAACTTTATTCCATATCTCCACACGTTCATTCTGCGTGAATTTGGAATGATATATCCCGATATAACCTCCGAAATGCTTTTGCAAACGACGTATGATCTGCGAGGTCAGGGCAATCTCAGGCAACAGGTACAATACCTGTTTACCCTGCCGGATGAACTCTTCGATCAGTTTTATATACACCAATGTCTTGCCGCTTGACGTAACACCATGCAGCAAACACACCTGTTTTAAGCTAAAAGATTCTTTAATGACATGATAGGCTTTCTGCTGGTCAGCCGTCAGCTCAAAGTCTATTTTGATATCCTTCGGCAAATATTTCAGCCGGTCAATACTTCTTTTCTCCAGCCATAGTATCTTCTTCTCCACAAGGCCTTTTAATTGTGATTCAGAAGCCCCTGATTTTTTCAGCAGGCCTGTCTTTGTCACTTCTCCTTCTGTTTTTACCAGGTAGAGATAACTCAGCAACAATTCCATCTGCTTTTCCGCCCTTTGCAGTTTTTTATCTTCGTTTAAAAGACGTGACAGTTCATCCTCGTTGTCATATTGCGGGTTCAGTAACACATAGGTTTCTTTTTTGGGAGAATAGGTCTGCTTCAAAGCCTCCCACACATAGCAAACCTTTTTGGCGATCATGCGGCTGATGACGGGATATACGTGTGAAGAGTCAAGGATATGCTGCGCCTCTGTCAACTTCAGCTCCTTTTTGATCAGCAACGCTTCTGCCACCATATACTCATCATGGTCCAGTGCAGAAAAATCGTCGCCGTATTCTTCGTTGTAGATGATGATGGTTTCGCTTGATAATTTAAAATGCGAGGGTAATGCCGCCGCCATCACTTCTCCTTCCGAGCACATATAATAAGAAGCCATCCATTCCCACAACTGCAGTTGCTGTTCGAAAACGACAGGTTCCACATCCAGCAGGTTCAGGATATCTTTGGGCTCAAAGAATTCAGGTTTCTCATCATGGAGCCGTTTGACAATACCTGCGTATTTTTTATTCTTCCCAAGATTCACTTCCACCCGGCAGCCTGCCCGGATCGAATCACGTAATGTTTCCGGTACTGACCATGTATAATTCTTAGGAAGGGCAAGAGGGATGATGATCTCTGCGTAAACATTCCCGGCTCCGTCTGCTGGCGGAGTATCATTGTCACTAATATAGGATACACTTTCTGGCATCGGGCATTAAAGATAATTATGAATGACAATGAAATGATCATTACTCTTCACCAGCCGGCAGATTGGGTTTTATCCACGTCGCTCGATATTCTCTCAGCTTTTGATCCATGACCGAATAAACTTGCTCTTTCAGTTTTGTAACATCCCCTGATGTCAATCCTTCAACGGGTATCTCATCCAGGTAAACGATCCGGCTGATGCCCGGGTTCAACGTAAAAAGGTGACGATAATGCATCCTGTTGTACCCATCTAAAAATAAAACTGGCTTGAGAGGTGTCTGTGTTTCTATAGCCACCCGGAAAGCGCCATCATAAAATTCCTTTAATGGCCGGGAGGTCATATTGAACGTACCTTCGGGGAATACCAGTACAGATATCCCTTTTTTTATCACCGATTTCAGTATCCGCACACTGTTAGCCCTGTGTGAAGCATCACTGCGGTCAACAGTTACAATAGCATTGCGGTAAATAAACCCGAATACAGGCACTTTGGCCATTTCTATTTTTCCCAAAGGGCGGATCGGTTGCCTGTATGCTTTCACAATAATAGCTGCATCGAGGTAAGAAATATGGTTGCTGACAAAAATGTAGGATCGCTTTTTATCGTGGGGGGCTTCATATATTTTTTTATGAAAGATAAATATCAGCGCAAACCATATATCGGCCCATAACATACAAAGCCGGATGATCATGTTGCCGCCACGGATACGGCCAAAAAAACTGGCGATGATAACAAATGGAAATACCAACAACATGACCGCCACAAAAGTGAGAAAGGCATAGATGCAGTATATCCATTGAAAAGGCTTCAGCAGTACCTGCATCATTTTTTGTTTTTATACTTATCATCATCACCGGGGCAATCGCAGCTCCAGTCGGTATTGAGGTCAATCACCGTGATCACTTTTGTTTTCAGGTCGCATTGGCCAAATACAATTCTTACCAACTGGTTGTCCCCCGTCACACCTTCCAGCGCATAAGCGGGACAGGGTCTTGCATTCACATTGCTTTTATTGTAATTGACTTTACCCTCCTGCATGATCTCTTCCACTTCTGCCTGCGATATTTTCCGGCATTTCATCCGGCACCTGGCGTGTTCGGTGTATTCGATATAAGAGATACGCCGGTCAAAGCCTTTGTTACGATCAACCTCAGAAGCAGGGTCCTTTTGTTTTCGGTCAGTCGTTGTTTTCGGCTTTGCAGGCTCCTCCTGCTGGCATCTTTTTACAAAAAATAAAACAAGCCCAAGTATAATAATGATAATATATGGCAACCATTTCTTATTCACATTCAAACATTTGGCTAAAAATAGTGATTTAGTTGCTTGGTTCATTGATCGATCGGTATGATTTATCCTGTCCCTCAACGGGCGCCGGCTTTTCGGCGATCAGCCTATCAGCTAATCGGCTAATTTGCGCTACCTTTGCCCGCTCTATGGCAGAATCCAGAACAGTTGCTTTTCACACCCTTGGCTGCAAGCTCAACTTTTCCGAGACATCCTCTCTTTCCCGTATGCTGGAGCAGGAAGGTTTTGAGAAAAAAGAGTTTGACGACGTGGCCGACGTATATGTGATCAATACCTGTTCGGTAACGGACAATGCAGATAAAGAATGCCGCCAGATCGTACGGCGCATCCAGCGTAAAGCCCCGGAAAGTTTTGTCGTCATCACTGGATGTTACGCACAGTTAAAACCAAAAGAAATATCAGCAATACCGGGGGTTGACCTTGTTCTTGGCGCTGCCGAAAAATTCAATATTGCCCGGCACATACGGGAACTCGCCAAAGGCGATCCCGCAAAGATCTGCAGTTGCGATATTGAACAAGTATCGGGCTTCCATTCTTCCTGGTCGGTGAACGACCGTACCAGGACCTTTTTGAAAGTACAGGACGGATGCGATTATAATTGTTCCTTCTGTACCATCCCTATGGCGAGAGGGAAAAGCCGGAGCGACAGTATCTCCAATGTGATCAGGAATGCAGAAGAATTAGCTGCCAATGGTGTAAAAGAGATCGTATTGACAGGAGTAAATCTTGGCGATTTTGGAAAAGGCCCCGATGGCGCCGGTGTCAATATCAGCATCAGCGGCCGTGAAGAGAATTTCTTTGAACTCGTAAAAGAGTTGGATAAGGTAAAAGCGATACAACGCTATCGCATCTCCTCCATCGAACCCAATCTGCTCACCAATGAGATCATTGGGTTTGTAGCTAACAGCGATAAGTTCATGCCTCATTTTCATATTCCCCTGCAAAGCGGGAGTAATAAAATGCTCGGGCAAATGCGTCGTCGTTATAAAAGAGAATTATATGCGGACAGGGTGAAACTGATCAATACGCTGATGCCGCATGCTGCGATCGGCGTCGATGTGATCGTCGGTTTCCCCGGGGAAAGCGATGCAGATTTTAAAGAAACTTTTGATTTCCTGCATTCACTGGATGTTTCGTACCTGCATGTATTTACTTATTCCGAAAGGGACAATACCCATGCGCTGACATTAAATCCTGTCGTACCCATGAATGTGCGGCATGAAAGAAATAAAACCCTGCGCAACCTTTCCTACATGAAAATGCAATACTTCACGGAGCAGCATGCCGGGCAAACCCGCAAAGTATTGTTCGAGCATAATGATAAAAACGGGATGATGGAAGGATACACCGATAATTATATCCGCATCACCACCCCCTTCCGGGAAGAATGGGTGAATAATATTGTGGAGTGGAAGATTTAGTCATTATTTTTGCCACCCGGTAACTAATCATACCTTGACGATAGCGATAGTCCGGCCCGGAATATTTGGAACGTTAGCTCAGTTGGTTTAGAGCATTACTTTGACAGAGTAGGGGTCACTGGTTCGAGTCCAGTACGTTCCACTTCTTTTTCTCCACTTCCTGAGGATAATTTTTCCGGCCACGCAACATTATCCGCTCTAATTTGTCTTAATTACAGGATGACAAAATACCAGGTTACGATACGGTTTGAAATGGATGACCGGTTCATGGAACTGGTTCCCCCTCACAGGACATATATCAATTACCTGATCAATAAAGAAGTGATCGATCAGTATGCCGTAAGTATGGAAACACAAAGAGTATGGATAACCCTGATGGCTAAAAGCAAAAATGAAGTAGAAAAGATCCTGGCAAAATCGCCGTTATATAAATACTGGACCATAGAAGTTGATGAACTGTTTGTACTGGACGGGCAACATTACCGGTTGCCGGCAGTACAGCCCAATTAAATACCGGATGCCCCATTGACTACTCACTATTCACCACTCACCTCACTCCCGCCCACTTAGGTTTCATCTTCATCACTTTCTTATACACAGGACAATCTTCAGCATGAGCTCCGGGTAAATAACCTGTACTCATCAGGAATTCATTCACGATCTCACCCCCTGTAAAACGGAATGTTACCTTGAATATCTTCACCCACTCTTCTTTTGTTTTCGGATGATGATGGTCCAGCCAGTTCTTAAAGGAGCCGAACTCTTTTTGAATGACTTTTATCTTTTTGGCATTATCAATGGTCGCTTCAACTTTCAGCCGGTTGCGGATGATGCCGGCATCCTGTAGCAGCCTTTCTTTTTTCTTTTCCGTATAACGGGCCACTTTATCAATATCAAAATGGTCAAAGGCCTCAAAGAAATTGTCTTTCTTCTTCAGTATTGTTTCCCAGCTCAGGCCTGCCTGGTTTATTTCAAGGACCAGTCTTGCAAATAATTCATTATCGGAATGGAGAGGAAAGCCATATTCATGATCATGATAGTGTTCATGAACAGTGCCTTTCCCTTTGTGTTGTACAAATGCACAATAACTCATATCGGTACTTATTTATTACAAGGTATGAAAAAGCCCCTCTCAATGCTGAGATGGGCTTTTGTAGGAGTTGACGGGATCGAACCGCCAACCCTCCCGACTGTAAGTCGGGATACTCTGAACCAGCTGAGCTATGAAATCAAAAAGGGACTCAGTAGTTATCTGAATCCCTCTTGTGGGAGTTGACGGGATCGAACCGCCGACCCTCTGCTTGTAAGGCAGATGCTCTGAACCAGCTGAGCTAAACTCCCTTGATTTCAACGTAAATCACTTACGTTTTTTGGGAGTGCAAAGATAGGCATGAGGACTTGATAGCCAAATTTTTTTTCTCCTATACCGCTGGCTCCCACAACTCAATTTTGTTCCCTTCAGGATCTAATATCCATCCGAATTTTCCATACTCCTCGTTCAATGGATCGCCCACAATGCTCACTCCTTCCGCTCTCAACTGATCAAGTAAAGTAAAAAGATCACTGACCCGCAGGTTGAGCATGACCTGCTTTTCACTCGGGTTGAAATAAGCACTGTTTTCCGTGAAAAAAGACAATACATTATAACCAGGAGTAACTTTTCCCTGTTCATCTGTAAACGGCAGATCAACATAATTGTACTCATTAAATCCGATGCCAAGGTGTTGCTGGTACCAGGCAGCCATCGCTTTGGGGTCACGGGCTTTGATAAAAACCCCGCCAAGACCGGTTATCTTTTTCATGCTCATAGTTTTACCGAATTTACAAAACTGGAGGTGAAACGCTACCGGAAGTAATTATTATTTCTATTTTTGTGTAAGAATTTTTCTGGCGATGGCAATGACAAAAACAGACACTCTTATTGACAGCAGCAGCGACACCGATGTGCTCACCAGCCCTGATGAGCCTTGCAGCCTTATTGTCTGGAATGATGAGGTAAATACATTCGAATGGGTGATCGAAACACTTATCGAAGTATGTGGACATTCCTACGAACAGGCCGAACAATGCTCCTATATCATCCACTTCAAAGGAAAGTATGCCGTAAAAGAAGGGGCTTACGATGATCTCAAACCACTTTGTGATGCCATCACCGAAAGAGGTATTGGCGCTACCGTTGAAATAGTTGCGGCTTAATATTCATCGTTATCCCTTTTATTTTCGCTGTTACATGTATAACTGATGCCGTTATTTGCATTGGATAATGAAATAATATTCCCTCCTGTTCACCTGGCGGAACCTGATGGTTTATTGGCTATGGGCGGCGATCTGTCTCCTGAAAGATTATTACTCGCTTACAGGAGTGGCATCTTTCCCTGGTATGAAGGCGATCACATTTTATGGTGGTGCCCTGATCCCCGTTTTGTTCTTTTCCCGGATGCTCTGAAGATCAGCAAAAACATAAAGCCATTGCTGAACAGGAATGAATTTGCATTTACGATCAATAAAGCATTTGCAAAGGTCATTCATCACTGTAAAAAAATTAAACGTCCCGGGCAGGAAGGGACCTGGATCACCGATGAAGTGGAAAAAGCGTATATAAAAATGCATGAACTTGGTTATGCTCACAGCGCCGAAGTATGGAAAGACGGAGATTTAGCCGGTGGCCTGTATGGGATCAGACTGGGAAAAGTATTCTTTGGTGAAAGTATGTTCAGTAAACAAAGCAATGCATCTAGGTACGCCTTCATAAAATACGTGCAGCAGCTAAAGGAAGAAGGTATTCAGTTAATAGATTGCCAGGTCTATACCGAATACCTTGAAAGTATGGGAGCAACAATGATCTTGCGTAAGGATTTTATCAGGCTATTGCATGAATGGATCCCTTCCTGATCATTCAGAATCGTGTCCGCATATAATGAGGCAGCATAGCCCTCCAGGTATCCCAGTCATGCGGCCATTCGGGTCCCCACTGATCCAGTTCATACCAGATACCTTTATCATACAGCACTTTGGCAAAACGGCCGCTGGCGCCGGGATCTTCATAAGCGCCACCACCGGTTACTATATGAATATTATTGCTTCTTCGTATCTGTTCAAGAATAGTGTGATCGGTCAGTTGTGGCATATAATGCATCGGGCTGTTGAAATATACATGGTCATCGTAGTGCCCCTTGGTATATTCTGTAAGATCATACACCCCGCTCATGGCAATCACCCCATTGATGAGATCGGGACGTTTCAGGAATAAGTTCATGCTGTGCAATGCACCGAATGAAGCGCCGCAGGTGATGATCGGTGTTTCCCAGCTTGTGCTGTTTCGTATAAACGGTACCACCTCATTAAAAACATACTCATTCCATTGCTGGTGACGGACGGATTTATACCATGGGTCAACATGATTGTTCATCCAGCTTTCATTGTTGATGCTGTCAATCGAAAACACTTTCACTTTGCCCTCATTGATAAAAGGCTCCAGGTGATTCATCAGCTGAAAACGTTCATACTCCAGGTAATCTGCAGCAGCTGTCGGCACTAATAATAATGCAAACCCATAATCGCCATAAACCGCTACGGGCATTTCTTTATTCAGGGAAGGGCTGTGCCAGGATGCCAGGTCTCTTTTCATATTAAAAATTTTGTTTGATCGGTTGATTTCAGATTTATTGAACTTCCGGCAGGTAAATGATCCTGCAGTTTAATTTTGGTCTCTCTCCCTTCGGTACTATCACAATGATGCGGTTGGTCGCTGTTTGCCCGTTCCTTAATGCATAACCAACCTGCGCATGAATTGTTTTATACTTATCCTTCGCTGACTCATCCGGCACTCTGACATTGGAGTACCAGGGTTTGGCGCTTACGGTACCTTTCTTTGCAGTAAGTCTCTTGCCGGTGGCATTTGTGCAATTGAACTCGGCGATCATGATCTCGTCTTCAGATTTGGAACTGCCATTCCAGCCTGACTTGAAAGGGATCAGCTTAAGACACCCGCTATTGTTGGTAACGGTGAGGTTGATCTCATAACGGTCATAATCCTCCCCTTTTACTTCTTTGGCGCTTTCATTCGTGATATAATACCCATATTCCATCCCGTTATAGGAATAAGGCTTGCCTTCATCCAGGGTAACCACCTGCTGGGACCAGCCTGCCTGGTTACAGCACAATAAAAGCAGCAGAGCTGCTGTTTTTCTCATAAGCAATCTTTCTGCGAATATAGAGCAACCGCTGCTAAGGCCGCAAGAGGATGAAAACCTGTCCGTTTTAAGCCCTGCTCCCATTGGGTAAGTTTTACCAGAGTGGTTTTTCTAAGAGTTTTCACCGGAAACCCGAAAAAAAAGGCCTTGGAATATTGGTAAATCAACCAAGTAATACTACTTTAGATTTCAGTATTTTTACTAAGTACAAAATCTCATTATCCTACCGGGAATTCCCATCCTCTTCCTTCTAAGCCACTGAAAATTAATTTCAAAAGCAATTCTATTGCGCCAAAACTATCTCATCAAACTAACGAATCATGCCGTACCCTATTAAAATTGTACTGGTAGATGACCATGAACTGATCAGGGAATCATGGAAACTTTTGCTGGATAAGGATCATCGTTTCCATGTGATTGGGCAGTGCGGCAATGGTGCTGAAGCCGTTGAACATGCCGTAAGGTTAATGCCCGACATCATGCTGATGGATATAAATATGGCCCCGGTAAATGGTTTTGAAGCTACAAAAATGATAACAGAAACGGTCCCCTCTGTCAGGATTATAGGAGTCTCCACGAACAATAACCCCCGGTATGCCGAAAAGTTGTTCTCTCTTGGCGCCAAAGGCTTTGTGACAAAAACATCGGCCTTCGATGAGCTGAAGATTGCTATTGAGCGGGTGCATGAGGGCGAACAATATCTCTGCCACGAACTAAGAAGAAGATCAAACGGGGAACAATAGGCGCCCTTCTTTCCGGTATATTCCTTCTGCATTCTCACCCCACTTCGTCATATAGGCAAAAGCGGGTAAATTTGCGGCCTTATAGCCTATTATCACTGCATCATAAACAGCAAAGGGACCCGTAATGGAACTGGCGAAAAATTTTGAACACAACACAGCAGAGCAGAAATGGTACCAGCATTGGCTGGACAAAAAATATTTCAACAGTACTCCTGATGAACGAGAACCCTATACAGTGGTAATACCCCCGCCGAATGTTACGGGAGTGCTGCATATGGGTCATTGTCTTAACAATACCATCCAGGATATATTGGTCCGCAGGGCACGTATGATGGGCAAAAATGCCTGCTGGGTGCCGGGAACCGACCATGCATCCATTGCTACTGAAGCTAAAGTAGTGCAGATGCTCCGTGAAAGAGGTATCAGCAAATCGTTGCTCAGCCGCGATGAGTTTTTGAAATATGCCTGGGAGTGGAAAGAAAAATACGGTGGCATCATTTTACAGCAATTGAAAAAATTAGGCTGCAGCCTCGACTGGAACCGTACTTCCTTCACGATGGATCCCGACTATTACCAGTCGGTCATCAATGTCTTCATTGACCTTTACAATAAAGGATATATCTATCGTGGTAAACGAATGATCAACTGGGATGTAAAAGCCAAAACAGCGCTCAGTGACGAGGAAGTGATCAGGAAAGAGACGCAACAGAAGTTGTATCATCTCCGCTACAAATTAGATGTGCCGGGAGAAGAATATATCATTATTGCTACTGTGAGACCGGAAACCATCATGGGTGATACTGCTATCTGCGTGCATCCCGGTGATGACCGATATAAGCACCTGCATGGCAAATTCGCTTTTGTGCCCCTGATCAATCGTCGCATACCCATCATTACTGATGATTACGTAACGATGGATTTTGGCACAGGTGCATTGAAGGTGACTCCTGCTCACGATATGAACGACTATCAGCTTGGACAGAAACATAACCTTGAGGTGGTTGATATTTTCAATGATGATGGCACACTGAATAAAGAAGCGCAGATATTGATTGGCGAAGATCGTTTTGAGGCCAGAAAGAAAATTGTGGTTGAACTGGAAGCTAAAGGTCATTTAATAAAAACTGAGGATTATACCAGCGAAGTCGGTTACAGTGAAAGAACAGATGCGGTAGTGGAACCCAGGCTCAGTCTGCAATGGTGGGTAGATATGAAAAAGATATCCGGGCCCGCACTCAAGGCCGTTGCAGAAGATGATATCAAATTCTACCCAGCCAAGTTCAAGAACCTCTATCGTCACTGGATGGAGAATATCAAAGATTGGTGTATCAGCCGCCAGCTCTGGTGGGGCCACCGCATACCTGCCTGGTATGATGAAAATGGAAATGTGTACGTAGCAAGGAGTCTTGATGACGTCCATAACCAGAAACCAGAAACCAGAAACCAGAGACTGGTACAAGACGAAGATTGCCTCGATACCTGGTTCTCCTCCTGGCTATGGCCGTTTGAGGTATTCAAAGGTTATAGTAACCCGGGCAATAAAGACATTAACTACTACTACCCTACCAATACACTGGTCACTGCGCCCGAGATCATTTTCTTCTGGGTGGCCAGGATGATCATGGCGGGTTTTGAATACAAGGGAGAAAAACCTTTCAATGAAGTTTACTTTACCGGGATCGTCAGGGATAAGATCGGACGGAAAATGAGTAAAAGCCTCGGCAACTCGCCTGATCTTCTTGAAATGATCGATAAAGACGGGGCCGATGCAGTTCGTTTTGGTATCATGATCTCATCACCTGCCGGCAATGACCTGATGTGGGACCCTTCAGGTAATGAACAAGGCCGTTTCTTCATCAACAAAATGTGGAATGCCCTGAAGCTGGTGAAGATGTGGGAGGAACGACAAGCTGGGGGTAGCGAGCCAATAGCCGTGAGCTTTGCAGTGGACTGGTTTGAGAACAGGCTGAAAGAGGCAAGGCTACAGATTGACGAGATGTACAAAGATTTCAGGCTAAGTGAGATCTTGAAAACGATCTATTCACTGATATGGGATGATTTCTGCAGCTGGTACCTGGAATGGGTAAAACCCGGCTTTGAACAGCCAATTGACAAAACGGTCTATGAAAAAACAGTTGGCTTCTTTGAACAACTGCTTCAACTCCTGCATCCTTACATGCCTTTTATCACAGAAGAGATATATCATCAGCTGAAAGATCAGGCCGACGATTTGACTGTAAAACAATTGACTTCTTTCAATTCGGCTGATACGAATATATTACAAAGTGGTGCTTTACTCAAAGAGACCATCACTGCTATCCGTGATGCAAGAAACAAGAACCAGTTAAAACCAAAAGAAACGATCAAACTGCATATTCAGACCAATACAATCAGGAACTATACTCCCATTGAATCCTTTCTGGCCAAACAGATCAATGCTGAAGAAATAAGCTATACAAACGAAGCCGTCCCCAATTGTATCAATGTAGTGGTGCAAAAAGATAAATTCTTCATTGAAACAACGACTGAACTGGACACTGCTTCTCAAAAAGAACAACTCGTCAAAGACCTTGACTACCAGAAAGGCTTTCTCGCCTCTGTAGAAAAGAAACTAAGCAATGAACGCTTTGTGCAGAATGCCAAACCGGAAGTGGTAGAAGTGGAAAGAAAGAAAAAAGCCGACGCAGAGGCCAAGATCAAAGCCATCGAAGAAAGCCTTGCATCGTTGTAATAGCCACAAGAAGAAATTGCTTTGGCTCAAAGCTCGCAGCTTACCTCGGTATAATACTTACCGGCAAAATGAACTCAAACCAGTTGCTTCCGGCAGGCCTCCCGGTCGGATTTAAAAGATCCCTGTCCAGCAAATGAGCGATACGGAAACCAAAGGTCAGTTCATACTGGTTCCACCATTTGGTATCCACATACACTTCCATACCAGTGCTTCGCTGATCGGCAGTAGCTGTTTTATCAGGAGAATATACACGGGTAAAATCGTAGAAGGCATTGCCCCTTACCCGTTGCAGGTATAAAATATTGGCAAAACCCCAGTCAGGGTAAATAACCGGGAAATGGTAATTGGCGGAAGTACGCCACATTCTTGCGAAGTAAGCTTCATTGAATCCTCTCGAATAAGGAAAACGGTTGCCGAACAGCACATTTAAAGTATCCGTTTCCTGGAAAGCACCTGTCAGCACAATACTATGCGTGGGCAGAAAGCCGGGCAGATACACTGTACCGGTGATCAACGGCTGCCAGCTGGTATATTTTGTGATCGCATGACGGTAATTAAATGTGATATTGTACCCAATTTTCGGAAAAATATGTTGCGTAGCCCTTTGTGCCTGCTGCCCCCAGGAGATGAAATGTGACAGGTAACTGAAGTTAATATCTCTGAAAAAGTTCTTATTTACGCCTTTGTTAAAATCATTCCGGTACACATAACTGCTGCCAAAGCTCAGGTTGTTGAAACTTTTCCCCCGAACCCAGCTTAAGGGTATGCTTAATCCCACACGTGAGTCTAACTGATTCCATTGCTTCAGCCTGTTGTTCACCATAACGCTTCTGTCAAAAGTATATTGAGTGCCCGCGCTCAGGTAAGGGAACAAAGCGCCATATATAAAATTGAACCCGGCAGCATGTGTATTGTCATTTTGGTTGTAGAGATAATACAATTCGGTTTCCGCAGTGTTCAATACATTTTGCCCATATAAGGAGAACGTGAACTCAGGATCTTCATAATAAGGCCTCCAGCTATGAAAATTGAGCAGCCTTGTTCCCTTACTATATTTACTCACAGAAATATCCCGCCGCGTTACTTTGAACAGTACGTCCTGTACTTCATTATCATGACTCACGGGAAAGCTATTGGCTATTTTTTCAACAGTTTCATCATTCACATTCGTCCATGTGATATCCTTTTCTTCCATTTGCTGTAACTGGTATCCCTCTGCTGTAAACGCTGACCACGTGACCTTTCCGCCAGCTACATTTACAAAATAGTTTCCCAGCGGGCCATTGCTTATCTTGTAGATCTTTTTGTCATGTAACCGCAAAGCATATACATCGTCATTGCCCCCGTAAGATGCAGTGAAATAAACGATACCGTTATTGACATTAGGATAACCTACTACATTGAAAGAAGGTGGTGTCAGTCTTTCAAGGTTTCCTGAACTGATACTGGCAATGGCAAGCGCTGATCTCCCGTCCAGCAGCCGTACTACACAGACCAGTGTATTTTCATCAATGAATTTTGGATCAGTAAACACACTGATCTCTGCCGATCTCAGCTTCATAGTAATATCTCCCGATCTCACATCCATGACATGTATCTCGCTTTTACCATTCGTAGCGATCTCCACGGCTACGATCTTTTCACCGGATGGAGAAATATCAGGAGTAAAGTATTTTGTCTTGTGCCGGATCGTCTGTTGTTTGCTGGAAGCAATATCCAGCAATCTGATCACACTGTAATCTCTCCAATCCCACCTCGGGTCGGTTTCATACGCCGCATACACGATCTTACCATTACGGTAAGAGAATTGTTCATCAATTGAAATATCTTTTATCCGGAGAAAGTGCTCTCCAAACTGGTCTTTAATATAAAAAGCGGGACGTTTATCCAGGCTGGATTTAACATACACCAATGAATCGGCAGAAATACTATACGGAAAGAGGTAACTGGTAACAACACGTTTGTTGACCTCAAAAACATTTTGTGGCTTGCCGGCTTCAGTTCCCTGTTTTGGCTGTTGTTGCAGTTTACCCTTCTCAGAGAGAAGGGCTCCGTTCAACAGTATATCACTATTCAGCTTTTTATAATAAGTAAATGCATCGTTGTAAAAAGTTTTATAATCAACCCCGGCATATTTCTTTACGGCCTTCTGAAAAGGATAGAGCAACCCTTTAAAAGCGGCAGCGTCTTTTGTCACTTTGCTCCAGAAATCAAGTCCATACTTCTCTCTTCCATAATTGACCAGCAGGTAGCCCAGGTAATAATGATTGGGCACATAATCTTTGAATGAGCCGTTACGCAGTTTCATCCACGAATATTTTTTTCCAGCCTGCCACAAAGACGGGTAAGCATTCAAAAAAAGAGGGACCCTTCCTCTGCCCTGTTTTGACAAAATGGTTTCATTATATACAGCATCCCCTTCATAGAACCAATCGGGGATCGACGCATTAATGGCCAGCGCATATCCTTCTTCCCCGAATAAAATGCGCATGGTCTTGCTTAATCCCTCGTAAAAATTATTGAATTGCTGCACATGCCTGTATTCGTGCAAAGAAAGCTGGTCATTCCAGGAAATGGTGCCCTGGTCAAAATTATTCAGGGCAGGCGTCAGATAAAATTCACTGCGGTAAGGACCAAGTCCAACATAGGCATTGGGAATGATTGTCTGGTTTTGCAAGACTATGTTTATTTTCTTCAATTTATCTCCAAGGGAGACCGGTTGCTGAGCGGCGAGATAATGAACAACAGCAGCAGTTCTTTGCGCCTGGCTATCCAGGCCTGCAGGAAAGATGATCCTTGCCGTGTCGGTATTTAACTGTTTCCATTTAACGGAAGGGGGATTACCACCAAAGCGCTGAGCTAAACAGGAAAATGATAGAAGAGATAAAAGAATAACCGCTGATGGTTTCAGCATAGCAACCAGATTTTAAGGGAAGATACGCAGGAAAATTATTGGATAGGGCATCCGGGGGCAGATAACGGGAATTTCTCCCGGGAGATGCCGGTCGCTAACGTGATTTTACATCTGAATGTCACCGGCACTGTCATTGCATTGTTATATTCAAAAGCTTACTTTCGATGCTTAAAGAAATACATGGGTAACCAACTAGCAAAACTCCTTAGCCTGTCAATTATCGCATTGATATTATTAGGTTGCAGAAAAGATGATGTAGCACCCCCAGCCCCACCGGTCATCATCACAGCACCTCCTGATCTCGGTTTTAAAGTCGTGGGCTATTTCCCTTCTTACCGTGATCCGGCAACCGTACCTGATGTGAAATTCCGTATGACCAATGTGGTGAATTATGCATTTGGCATTGTTACCCCTTCCGGCTCGCTGAGCATCAACAGCATTCCGGTATTTACTACCATTATTGCAAAAGCAAAAGCGAATAATGCAAAAATATTCCTGAGTCTTAGCGGCAGTCATGCCGATTTTAAAAATATGGCAGCAACTGAAGCCGGAAGAAAAAACCTTATCAAAGACGTGATGAATGCCGTCCGCAATTACCAGCTACATGGTATTGATGTGGACTGGGAGTTTCCAAAGACCGACGATGGCACGGATGTGACTTACACAGCTTTTATGAAAGAGCTAAGCGACTCCTGCCACCGGGATGCGAAATACTATATCACCGCGGCTATTACAGCCGGTAAATATGCCGGTGCCATCAGGGATGCGATCAAAAATGAGCTGTTCAGTTATGTGGATTGGTTCAACGTGATGTCCTATGACGACTTCAGCACAACCACTCCCTACCGCCATCATTCAGACTATACCCTTGCCCAGGTATCTGTAAACTACTGGACCGCAACGAGAGGGATGCCAAAAGTCAAATTTGTTCTTGGAATTCCTGCTTATGGAAGGCCGTCAGGCATCACACAAACAAATACTGTGCTGAGTTATGCTGCAATTTTATCACAAGGCGGAAGTTCACAATCCGACTCTGCAATAGTCACTGCCAGCGGCAATCCTTCCCCTTATATGATCTATTATAACGGTCAGCCAACCGTAAAAAAGAAAGCCATCCTGGCCAAAACAGCCGGTAACGGAATAATGATGTGGGAGAAATGGCATGATACACATGACGCCACCTCCTTGCTTAAAGCCGTCTGTGATACGATCGGGCGAACGTATTGATTTATTTATAAACCCGCCTCCCTGCTTTCCATTAAGTAATTACCTTGCATCGTTAAATAACCGGATGTTTGCCATAAAAATTTATTCATGCTACGATCTGTGATAAAAAAAAGCTATTTCCACAAAGGAATAATTCTCTTCTTTACTGTTGTTTTCTTTAGTTGCAAACAGGAAAAAGAATGGAAACTGGTGTGGAGTGATGAATTCAATTACACCGGGCTGCCTGACACCAGTAAATGGACTGCAGAGGTGGGTGGTCATGGCTGGGGGAATAATGAACTTCAGTATTATACAGCCGGCCGGCCGGATAATGCCAGGGTAGAAGATGGCCACCTGATCATTGAAGCAAGAAAAGAAAAAAAGGACAGTAATAACTATACATCTGCCCGTCTTATTACCAAAGGCAAGGGGGACTGGCAATACGGGAAGATCGAAGTAAAAGCAAAACTGCCGAAAGGTCTGGGTACCTGGCCTGCTATCTGGATGCTGGGCTCCACCAGCCCTCTTAAATGGCCCGACGATGGTGAAATAGATATCATGGAGCATGTCGGCTTTAACCAGGGTTTTATTCACGGCACTGTTCATTGCAAGAAATTCAATCACGTTATCGGCACACAAAAAACGGATACTATTGAGGTACAGGATTGTTCAGAAGCATTTCATGTATATAGTGTGGAATGGAATAAAGATTCTGTAAAAGTAGCGATGGACGGCAATGTATATTTCAGGTTCGGCAATGAACGTAGCGGCTACGACGCCTGGCCTTTTGACAACAAAATGCACCTCCTGCTGAATATTGCCGTTGGTGGCAACTGGGGCGGGCAAAAAGGGGTAGATGAATCCATCTGGCCACAAAGAATGGAAATCGATTATGTACGGGTATATCAGTAAATGTTAAACTTTTACAACTGTCACCTTTTGGTACAAAGTTTTCGTCATACCGTCAATAAAACAACCCGGATGAAGAAAACTTTACTATTACTTACGTTCATCTCCTCAGTTTTTGTATCAAAAGCGCAAAAAGTTGACAGCATATTCTTTCATTTATATACCGATAGCCTGAAAAAAGGGACTCATAATTATATTAATGTAGATGGCAGACTCTCCAATGGCAGATGGAAACCACTGACGGAAAGAGAAATTCAATTTACCCCTTCAGCCTGTGAATTTTCAGGAAACGAACTGATCGTTCCGGCGGATTTCAAAGGAGAAAAAATAACAGTAAAAGCAGTTTTAAAAAACGATCCTTCTATCTGGAAAGAGATCACGATCTGGATCAAAAAATTACCTGACCCCGATCTGTTGCCCGCCAATGACCAGATCATGAATAACAAACCAAAAAGAAAAGGGCGAAACCGGTGATCAACCGGAGACAAAATAAAAAAGGTGACCGGAGCGGCCACCTTTTCCTTTATAGTAAGATGATCTAGGCTGTTTTCTTCGCATCTTCCAGGAACTTGGCAAGACCTATATCAGTCAAAGGATGTTTCAGCAAACCAAGAATAGAATCCAGCGGGCAGGTACAAACATCCGCACCGGCTTCCGCACATTTTACAATATGCAATGCATTACGGATAGATGCCGCCAGTATCTGTGTTTTGAATCCTTGTATAGAGTATATCTGTGATATCTGGGCGATCAGCTCTACGCCATCCCAGTTGCTGTCATCAATACGCCCGATGAAAGGGGACAAATAGGTAGCGCCAGCTTTAGCGGCTAATATGGCCTGGCCTGCAGAAAATACAAGCGTGCAGTTGGTTTTGATACCGTTGTCGGTGAACCATTTCAACGCTTTCACACCATCTTTGATCATCGGTACCTTTACCACGATATTAGGATGAATGGCTGCCAGTTTCTTTCCTTCCTCCACAATTCCGTTGAAATCGGTAGAGATCACTTCAGCACTGATATCGCCATCTACCAGTTCACAAATGGTTTTGTAATGGGCCATCACCGCATCGCTTCCTTTTATGCCTTCTTTAGCCATTAGTGAAGGATTTGTGGTAACGCCATCCAATATTCCTAATTCATTGGCCTCTTTGATCTGAGCAAGATTGGCTGTGTCAATAAAGAATTTCATGTTGTGTTGGTTAAAATTCCCCTCCAGGGTGTCAGGAAGTAAAAAAAATCGGCAGGCTGATTACATCGCACCGCTCAACCACCTACTCTTGCTGCCTTCCGGCCCTGGGAGGGTTCAGCAGGAGCTGGTCGTGTAAGACCTGCCGGGCGCAAAGATAAGGAAGCGGAAATAAAATGAGGAATGAGAAATGAACACCGGGAAATAAGAAATTTTACAGCCCCTGCTCTTTTATATAATTATCTTAAAACAATGGAATTTACCTGTGCAAAACCGATCAGTTCATCAGCTCTTGCCCCGAAGGCCCGGTAATACACCAGTACAGTATAGTTGTTTTCTGTCGTATTAAAATCTCCTTCTGTCTTCGCAAAAGAAAACCTGTTAGGTATTTTTTCTTTAGCCTCAACTGATACATATGTATAGTTATAATATCCCTGCTTTAAAAAAAGCAACCCTTCATACACACCTTTTTCTTCATTGAATACCATACGTGATGCATCATCCAATGAATAATTCGTCAGCTCGCCAAAGAGATATACATCTTTGCCTGCGTATGCCTGTCGCCCCGGCGGCATATAGGTAAAGTGTACATTCCCGTAATCACTTTGCCAAAAGGGATTATTACCATCTGAATTCTCGATCGTGTAAATGCCATTGAGGTCACGATAGTAAACATATATCTGTCCTTTTCTTTCCCCATCGGGTTTTACATATATATCTATCTGCCGGGCTGTATCCACGATCCTTTGCACCCTGTCACTCATTAATCGCATACTGCGCAGGTCCACCCATCTCCATTCCCGTCCTGCAGGAAAAGTAGTAGCATCGTCATTGTATTCATAGTAATTACCGCGGTAAATGGTAGGACGGTTGACAACGGCAGCGGAAGGCCAGATATTATTCTGCAAAACCACCAATTTCAGGTCCTGCGGCGACAACACATTGATCTGCGAATTGACAGTGCTGACCGCCACGTGTACCCGCTGGTCGGTCCGGGACAGCTGTACATTGAACGGCGACAGCATTTGCGCAGCTACAGCCACTTTTGATTCCACGACTAAAAATCTTTTCGTAAACAACAGCTGAGAAGTGTCATTATTCAGGAAAACTTTCAGTAAATAATTACCTGATCTTGTTGGTGTGGAACTGCGATCAGGGATTACCGCCTGGTAATGAGTATAGCGGGTGGTGGCAAGCGACGAATTACGATAGGTCGTGATACGGGTACTCTGGAATCCTTTGATATAATCAAACGACTGCAACTGTGAAGGCGACCAGTCTGCGTTGCAAAGCTGGTAAGTATAATAACAATTCTTAAAGCTGCCGCTTATATCATCAAAATGCAGTTCAAGCTGATCACCTCCGTTTAGTTTTATAACAGGATAGCTATATATATCGCCGTATTTAAAAAGCTTGGCGGCATGGATATTCTTGTCATAAACATGATCGGGTAATTGCGCCTGCACAAACAAGACGCTGAACAATAAAGAAAAGAAAAGAGTATTTTTCATCAGGCGCCTGTGTTATTATTCCATGCAATATGCGAAAATTGAGTAAAAAAGGGGCTAAAATGTTTCGGAGGGTTTATTTTTGCTTTCACACCCCAAAAAACAAAAGACAAATATTTTAATTTGAAGGTTGCAGGCTTTATAGCAAACCGCATCGCATTTAACCAGCAAAGGTCATTTTCCCGGTTCATCATACGGTTATCCATCGTGGCTACCGTTATCAGTGTGGCCGTTATGATCATTACGCTGGCCTTCGCCAATGGTTTCCAGGAAACAGTAAGCCAAAAGGTATTCAGCTTCTGGGGACATATACGGGTACAGGAAAAACAACCCTATAAAGCGCTGATCGCTGAAGAAACTCCCATACAGAAAGACGACATACTGGCCCATTCCATCAAAAAAAATCCGCAGGTTGCCAGCATTCATCCTTTTGCTACCAAATACGCTATGCTCAAAACCAAAGATGAGATCGAAGGAGTGCTGGTAAAAGGCCTGGACAAGACGTATGATTTCGGCCATCTCAAACCTTTTATTAAAGAAGGGAGACCGATACAGTTCAACGACAGCACGTATAGCCGGGAGATCATGCTCTCTACCTATACGGCAAGCCAGCTTAACCTGAAAGTGAATGACCGTATTCTCATCTATTTCATCAGGCCCGATTCATCCGGCGAAACCAAAATAAGGCCGGACAGGCTGACCGTGGCAGGCATCTATAAGACTGGTATCGAAGAATACGACCGCACTTTTGCGATAGGAGACCTGAAACTAATACAAAGATTGAATGACTGGGACAGTGTCCAGATCGGTGGTTACGAAGTATTCCTGAAAGATTATAGAAAGATCGACGAAGTGGCAGATGATATCTATGCCACAGAAGATTTCCCGCTGACATGGGATACGCAAAGTGTCAAAACTATTTCGCCCAATATTTTTGACTGGCTGAATATGCAGGATGTGACCCGCAATGTACTGATCGGTTTTATGATCATTGTGGCTATCATCAATCTCATCACCTGCCTGATCATCTTAGTACTGGAACGGGTTAGGATGGTGGGTATTCTGAAATCACTTGGCGCTACTGACTGGACCGTACAGAAAATATTCCTTCGTCATTCACTGATCATCACCATTACAGGCATTATTATCGGCCTTGTTGCCGCACTTGGATTATTATACCTGCAAAAAGAGACCGGCTTTATCAAACTGAAAGAAGAAGCCTATTATCTCAGTGAAGCTGCTGTGAAAATTGTCTGGTGGGAAGTAGCGGCTATCTGCGGCGGTACTTTATTGGTTTGTTTCCTTGTGCTGATGATCCCTTCCATCCTTGTCAGAAAGATACAACCGGTGAAGGCGATACAGTTCAGGTAAACTTTCTTAGTTCGCTTTTAATAAAGGTCAGCACACTTATGAATGTGCTGACCTGAATACTACTTGCTCAAAGGATTATTTCTTGCGTTTTTTTCCCATGCTTCAAATACCTTAATCTCGTCTAACTTCAATGAATCAGCTAAAAAAAATTATCTACCCGGAATTTGAAAAAGGATTTCGTGATGTTGGTAGCTCATCAATGCGTACCATCGGACAACCTCTTTGTTCACTAAATCTTTTATCAAACTGAAACATTGTGCCTTTCTTGTCGCAACGCAAATACCCTATACGAACAGGATTGGAAACCCCATCGCCATTGTTGATAAACCTGACTCGCTGATACCTTATTCTGTCGATTACAGTATCAGACAAATTCAAAGGTTGCTCAGTGACTGCCATATCTCTATAGGCATAGAAATTCCATCCGGTACGCCCTTCTATTGAATCAGGCTGTGTATACTTCTTAGTAAACATAGCAGTGTCAGAAAAAAAAAGATACTCGTAAAAAGCTCGCTTAGATAAATCAATATAAGTAAAATGATCTGAAATCACCCTTCTTACTTCTTTTCCGTTTGTATCAATATTAATAATCAACCCGGGAGCTTCCAATATCACCAAGCTATCCCTGTACCAAATACGCCTGTCGGGCCAATATTCTGGCGCTCTTACAAACTTTTGGCTTGAAGTATCCCAAAAATTCATTCTATACAATACTTTGCCACAGTTCTTTATCTCTTTTGTATAGCGACAAAAAGGAAAAAAGAAAAGAGTACTAACAATAAAGAACAGCTTGACACTGCTTATATGTCTCATGGAATTCACAGAGTATAGTTTTATGGAAAAAGAGTTTGAAATGAAAAATTACGTGTAGTACTGGGAAAAATACCGAACCGGGCAAGGATCCATTATGTGTAACTGTACCTGATACAATCGCTGTAGCTACTGTACTGGTATATGAGGTTGTTGCACCGGCCTGACTCCAGGTGTAATTCGTTGAAACTGCTGATATAGTGGATCCAAGGTGTGTCACGCCAGTAAAGTGTCCCCCACTTGGTTGTTCGTTTACATTTTTCTCTCCTGTGAATCTTTCTGTTGAAAAAACATACCAAAACCCACTTGTACTTTCTGCTACTATCCAATCTTTTTTTGTAGCGACTGCATATATGTATTCAACATAACCCCCACCTCCATCACCGGAAGGCACCTGTACTTCTCCATCTCCATGACAGGTTCTTCCGATATACGTTTCATAGACCTCAGTACTTCCGTCATCGTAATAAATAGTAGTGACAAGGTACCAGTCTGTGCATTCCATCGTCAAACGGCCGGCTCCGGTATCAATCCTTTTTCTTTTTTCAGCCACCGACTTCAGTTTTTTATTCTCAAATTTCAGCTCATAAAGAAAATCATCATACACATTCAGTACAGTAAAAAGACCATCACATTGTACATTCCGGTAATTAAAAATATCCGAAAATGTATTAGCCGGAACTGTTTTGCTCTGCCCCGCTGCCGCTACATATTGGATTAAGTTCCCACTCGTGATAACATTCCCTCTGCTTACAACCAGCAACAGGTAATTTACCGGGTCTTTACCCTGGTTATTAGCCGACCGGAAACTGCTACGTACCGGTACGACCAGCAGCTTTTCATCCAGTCTGTAGGGTTCAAGGCGCATAGCACCAAAATCAAGATTGCTTTTTATTGATTCCGCTTTTGTCGCCCGGTCGCCTGTAACCGCTGCAATACGGGCATCCATCCAGGCATTGACTTTTGTGACCAGTTCATCTTTTGAAGGCGAAGGATCAACAGATGCATCTTTCTGGCAGGAGCTGAATAAGACGATACTTAACAGGAAAAACAAGGGGGGGAGTGAATAAGGTTCTCTTTCTCATAAAACGGTTTTGAGATTAAAAAATGAATTTCAAACTAATAACCGGGAACCTTAACTTTTGAAAACAGTTTTGCAACGGGCAAGATCATTTTTCAGATCTGAGAATAATTAAAGTTATATGAATTTAGTATTGATCCAAAAAAAAAATTGAATGGCTCTTCAAAAATTAATAATGCAATACCACTGGTCCTGTATTTCTCATCCTCCTTTTCATCTCCCCCAATCATGGTTCAGACAAGATGCGACAAAATGATCCCGGCCGCCACCCCGGCATTCAATGATTCAGCCTTGCCCTTTTTCGGAATGGTAATTCGTTCATTCGCCAATGCGAGTATCTCTTCCTCTATGCCTTTTGATTCATTACCGATAATGATCAGCCCTTCTTTTAACGGATTCATGTTTGTAATGTCTTTCCCTTCCAGGGCGGCAGCATAGATGCGTATATCTTTTTGCACCGGCAGCCATTCAGCCAGGTCAGTGTAAAAAACTTTTACTCTCGCTATACTTCCCATAGTGGATTGTACCACCTTCGGATTATACACATCGGCACAATCGGGACTGCAAATGATCTGCTCTATGCCAAACCAGTCTGCAATACGGATGATGGTACCGAGGTTGCCGGGATCCTGGAGGGTATCCAGTACCAGGGAAATCTTTCCTTTGACCGGT
>JAEUVK010000044.1 GCA_016787135.1 Chitinophagaceae bacterium
ATTGTTATAGGCGATCACATCATACGTATCGATACCGCTGATCGTTTTTATCAACTGCAGGTTCATGACATCAGCGGCATTAAATACCTTCAATCCTGCAGAACCATCGCAGATGAAAAGATAGTTACCGGACTTTGACAAGCCCTTCGGGTTGGTCATGGTATATACTTTCAGTAATTGCGGGTCCGTGATATTATTCAGTTTTAATACATCCAGCTCATTCGTGAATCCCTGGCATGCATTGCCAGAGCTTAGCGTGACATACGCATACGTATCATCAGCGATCACAGGGTCGCAAGTGCGCACATGCTGGAACTGGCCGGCCTGCGAAGGCGCATCCGGATTGATCACATTGTAGATGAACATTCCGGACATAGAGCCGATGAATAATTTATTCTTGAAAGGATAAATGGTTTCAATGTTCCAGCCGATGTTGATGCGGTTGGTATGGGCAGGGTCAGCCACATTCGTGATATTATACACATCCAGGTCGCTGTAGCTTACGGTATAAAGGCGGTTATTCATGATAGTGAAGCGTGCCATAGAACCACCCACCCCTACCGGCGACGTAGAAGAGGAAGCGCCGGCGGAACCTGATACATTGGAAAAGAAAACACCACCTCCTGCGTCCGCCCGCAGCATCGCCCAGAAATCCTGGTTGCAGCTTTCGGTCACTGTTGTATCTACTTTTCTCCAATCAACGATCACCTTACTGTCATCTGCATAGAAACCACCACCCCAGTAGCGATGAGGAAACTGGTTCTCAATGATCTTTTTTACCACTACGCTGGAAGGGTTAGAAATATCTATCGCTACAAGATCGGTGTAAAGATCGGCATACAATACATTTCCTTTTACCGCTATATCCATGTTGCCGGGTATATCAACGAAAGCAATATTCCGTGGAGAAGAAGGGTTGGAATTATCGATCACATGGATACCCTTGTCAATTTCATTCAGGAAAATGTAGTTCCCGTAGATGTTCAGCTTACCGGTATTCACGATATTTTTCGGCGCATTGCTTTTGATATTGGCCCTCACCTCGTTCTTTGTTCTATAGACAGGCTCATAATACGTGTATGTATGCGCCCGGGTACATTTATCTTTAATACAGGCAGAGAAGGCAACGGGTAGCAATGCAACGATGATAGCGGCTACCCGGATGGTTTGGTTCTTTTTCATATACAGCAGTGTTTGGTAAAGCTGACAACGTCCCGGAAAAGAACGTTGCACTTAATTAGTTCTTCTTTTTACTGAAAAGCCACCTGGCGCTGATACCGCCAAACATCAGGTATTGCTTGTTGTCATTCTTGACGAGCCGGCTCATATCGAATGATAACCCGGGGCCGATTACCCATTCAGTATTGTTCTTTGCTTTCAGCCGGAATGAAAGCCCCGTACTGAAATCCCAATGCAGCTTATTGAAAGCCTTTTTATCCTCGTAATAAATACCTCCCAGCGATCCGCTATACACTAATGCATTTGTAGTAAACAGGTAACTGATACCCACACCCGCATTCAGCTCCACCGGCAGTTTCTTTACTTTAATAAATTGCCAGTGGTAAGTCAACGGCAATCGTACAAAATGGTAACGGTTGGTATAGTTATTATTCTGCGCCCCCTGGTATAATTTCTCGATCTGCACATCTGACGAAAAACTGTTGGCATTCGATTGCAATACAAGTGTGGTATCCGTCACTGATCCGACACGGATACGGTTGCTGCTATAAGCGTATTGCAACCCGGCAGAGAGACGATTCCGTTTTGATAACGTTTTTTCGGCCACTATCCCCAGTCTGAATGCCGGCCCCTGCCTGACAGGCGAGGGCTCGTTGATCACGACCGGTCCGGTTGGAGTACCTGTAACATTGCCAGGCGTTGCATAATTCCTGTCAAACGCTTCCGCCCTGGCAAAGGTCAACGTGCTTTTATTATTATAAGCAAACCCTGCAGAAAGATCAATGCCCCATTTCAGTTTTGAAGGTGTTCTTTTCTGTGACAATATTGTTTCTTTCTTATCGGCTTCCGCTATCACATCACGTACAGCCATGCTGTCTTTTTTTACAACAGTCGTATCTGTCTTTACGGCTTTTAATGCTGTCTCCTTTTTATCTGTCGGGGGGATATCAGCCATGATATCCGCTACCACTTCCTTCTTTCCATCTTCTGTTTCTATTGCTGATGAAGCAATCGCATCTTTTGTGATCTCTTGTTTTGATGGGGCATCAACAGTTACGGCAAATGAATTACCCTTTGTTCGTTTTACTTTTTTTGCTGCGACAATATTGTTTTGCGATGTTTGGGATACAGGTATAGTAGATAGTTTTTTGCCTGAAATAATATCATCGGCGGATCCTTTTGCAGTTGTCCTTTTTATTGTAGCTGTTTGGGACTGAGAAGAAATTATTTCCTTAGTTGCAGAGGTCGTTTCCAGAACAGTTGTTTTGTTATCGTTGCCTGAAACAGTGTTCTTTTTTTCATCGGGCAGCAATTTCTCTTTTACTGCAACCCGCGGGGGTATTGCTTCAGTTTTCTTATCCAGGTATACGAATTGGTACAGGGAAAAAACGATCAGTCCGGCTGCCAGCGGAAGCAGGAAGAAGAAAATGATCCTTCTTCTTTTCTTTTCGCGGATCTCTTTTTCAACATTTTCCCAAACGGATGCAGAAGGCTCCAGCCGGAATTCCTCCATCTGCTTTTGCACCTGTTTTTCAAATTCATTTGCCGGCATATTTCTCCTTTTTTTTATGGGAAGAAAAATTTTCGATCCATGTGATCAGCAGGTTCCTTGCTCTGGCATACTGTGACCTTGACGTACCATCACTGATACCCAGTAATTCACCGATCTCCACATGAGAATATCCTTCCACTGCATGAAGGTTAAAGATCACCTGGTAACCATGCGGCAACTGTCTTATAAGGTCTGCCAGCTCTTTGGCCTGTATCTTCACGGCCGGGTCATCATCGGCAACCGGGTGCAGGTATTCCTGGGTGAAATACATCTCTTGCTGGTATTTCCTGTTACGCTTCAAAAAATTCAGGGCCGTATTTACCATAATGCGGCGCACCCATGCCCCCAGTTCCCCTTCATTCTTATATTGAGCCAGGTTACGAAACACTTTGACAAATCCCTCCTGCAGCACATCTTCTGCATCTTTGATGGACCGGGTATAACGATAACAGACACCAAGCATTTCTTTTGCAAAAAGCTCGTACAGTTCCCGCTGCGCCTGTAGTTTACCCTTCAGGCAATCTTTTACTAATTTCTGCTGATCCATTTATCCCGTTCAGAAGGCTGACAATGAAAAATTAACTTTCGTTGCACCAAACTCAACTGCTGCAAATAAAAATGTCCTGCCGGAAAAGGGGCAGGACAATCGTTATATAATCAATTATTTTACTCTACTTTGAAATCCACTTTCAGGTCGCCCCATAGCAAAGTTACCACCCCGTCTTTGCTGATAGCGAAAGACATTTTCTCTGCAAATTCTTTTGATTTGCCTCCTTTTACGTTCACCCGTAATGCATCATCGGCCTCATTATATCTTGTACCCCATTGATTCCATGTTTTATTGAAGATGATAGTCCAGTCATCTCCGTTCTTGATGCTGAACAAGCCGTATTTGCCTGCCGGCAAGGCTTTGCCTTCTACTTTTACATCTTTACTTATTTCAAATACAGTAGCCTCGTTAGCACCGGTACGCCAAACCTTACCCTCTTTAGGTTCGAGATCTGTACCTATTGTTCTCCCCTTTACGGAAGGCTGGCTGTAATCAATAGAAACAACAGTGCCGCTTGCTATTGTTTCCTTTGCCATCGCCGGTGGGCTTGGCCTTTTGGATTTATCTCCTCCCTGCCCGCAGGCTACAACTACCATAGAAGCTGCCATCAATGTCAGAAATAGTGATTTCATAAAATGATTTTTTAATTTTTGGGAAGATGAATGTACTGATTACCCCGTAAACGACGGTTGTGAATGTGATGTACGGTCATACACGGCACCGCAAAATGACAGACAAGGGCTGGCGGGTCTGCGGATGAATGGGTTCAGAAAATGAGATCCTGCTGAAGCCTGAGTGGTTCAGCAGTTCCAGCCAGTCTTCCAGCGTTCGGAAATACCATTGATAAGGCTGCGTGAACTGGTCGCCGAGTCCATCCCAGCTCCCGGTCTTCCAGCCGCTGGCATAATCATCCATTTGTTTGCGGTAGTGAGGATGAAGTGTCTGGATAAATAATTTACCTCCCGGAGAAAGATAATGAGGCAGTGAAGCCAGCAGGTTCTCCGTAGATTCTTTTCCTATCAGGGCAAAGTTGATCACAATAACGTCAAACGGACCGCTGATCGATGTTGTATGCGCTGCAATATCTTCATAAGAGGCCACCACAAAATGTCCATTCACTTTTTCTTTTGCATTTTCGATAAGTTCAGGAATGATATCGGCGCCGCTGACGGTCATGCCACGATCAGCTAATTCTTTTGCCAGCCATCCTTCACCACAACCAATATCCAATACCGATGCCGGTTCATCAGCACATACCGCTTCAATGATGGCTTTGTTGGTAGCCAGTTTTCGTGATTGAATACCGCCTGCTTCAATGATCTGTATCCAGTTGCCTGCATTGACCTGCCATGATCGTATAATGTCCTGTTCTTTGTTCATGTTGGTTTTTTAAGTAAAAGGGGCCACACTGCAAGGTAGCCCCTTTGGTCAAACACTGCTATATATGAAAAAAATTAAATGGTCGGGTCAGCTGGTGTGTTTGGATTGGTGAGCCTCTCCTGGTCAGGATAAGGATAAAAATTCCTGTTCCTTTCAAAACTGACGGGTACCGGGTTTACATTAGTAGGTGGCGCAGGCCTTGCAAATCTTCTGCTGTCTTCCAGTCTCAAGCCGCTTAAAAACAATTCAGCACAACGCTGACGATATATTTCCACTAACAGGTCAGTAGCTGTTACAGCGCCGGAATAAGCGGGCAGGTTAGCATGCACTCCGAAAACATCGCCTGTATTTTGCTGGCGAACGGCATTGATCTCTGTAACAGCATTGGCCAATGTGCCATTTGACCGGACGATGGCTTCCGCTTTGATCAATCTCATTTCATCAGGAAGATATAAAGGAATGGGTGAATTATTTGCTTGCGCAAACCCTCTTATCGTTCTGAGGTTCTCTCCTCCTACAACTGCTACTGCTCCCTGCAGGTAAAATGCTAATCGTCCATCTGCCTGATCGAACATACCTGCCGGTAATCCAAAATTATCTCTCGGTGCATAATTATTGGAAACACGCAACTGGGTATAGACGGGGTTCACAGACTGGGCACCGTCATATACAAATTGCGAAGCAGAATTAGCCGGTACCAGGTCCGCAGCTGTAATTGCGGCAGCATACCTGCCTGCCATCATATTATACCTGGCCCTGTATGCATTGATCACATTCCGTAAATTGAAATTCGCACCGGTTACTCTTGTATTGAATTCCGTGGAAGGTGCAGTAGCTGTCAGTGAGGCATCAGCCTGTTCCAGTAAAGTAATGGCCTGTTCCAATGCTACCTGGCGTGTTACAAAGGTCGCCTGGCCATTCCTGTTCGTTTGTATGGGTAATTGCTCAAAGGCTGTAGCCAACCCTCCCAGTGCCATAGCTTTGAATAAATGTGCATGGGCTGTGATACCACTTCTCATCGCATCATCCGATGCCAGTACAGTGGGCGCATTGGCGATGATCTGCTCTGCCATTCCCAGTACACGGAGCATGCGGCTCCAGACAGACAATACATTACCGTTAAAAGTAGGTAACGACGTTCCGCCTGATTCAATTTCAATGATATTGGTAAAAGTAGTGATCCCTTTTGTCTCACGGCTGGTGGTGCCGGGTGTTACTGTCAATGCTTCAAGTGCTGAGGTCGCATAGAACTGCTTCATGCCGATGCTCAGCGTTATCAGCCCTTCACGGGTGGTAACGATCTCCTCTTCGGTAGGGGCATTCGGATTGAGGTATTCCGTTTTGCATTGCCAGTTGAATAAACCGGTTGCTGCCACCATGCCATATAGAATTATTTTTTTCATATCCCTGGATTTGATTGAATTAAAAATTAAGGTTAATGCCAAACATAAAGGTCCTCGGTAGTGGTACTTCCACAAAGTCAAATCCGCGTACCGCATTATCCTGGCCGGCTGCATTAGTTTCGGGATCCCATCCACTATAGTTATCTATTGATAAAAGATTTCTGCCACTCAATGTCAGTCGAAGTGAATTCTTTTTTAAGAACTTCGGGTTGAGTTGATAAGAAACAGAGACTTCTCTCAGTTTTACAAATGAGCCGTCTTCTATCCAGTTCTCAAAAATGGAGAACAATGCAGTGCTGGTTCCTTTAGGTACTACGCCATTCAATTCGTCTTCATACCCTTTCAGCCCGCCATACAGGTCTCTGTCGCCCACTCTTTTTGTAAAGTTGAATACATCGAAGTCCTGCATTGCATCCCATTGCATCCGTAAACTGAATTTTTTATAATCCAATTCATTGATAAAGGATATTACATGCTTGGGCAAAGGATTGCCGATGATCTTGCTTAATATATTGCCTGACGGCTGTCCGCCGGCAGTACGTTGTATTGTATATTGCCCGTTTGCTAATTGAATGCCCCTTTCACGTTGTGGCAAACCATTCGCATCTAATAATAATGACCCGTCAGGATTGCGGGCAAAGAAAGTACTGTAATAAGCACCAAGCGGGCCACCGTTAACGGCTGCTACCTGGCTGAAGCCTCCGGCAAAAGGAAGTACGCCGTTACCTTCTACTCCATTCACTACATTTTTATTGGTCAGATAAGACAAGCTTGATACCCAGCGCAAATTCCGCTTATCGATCGGAACGCCCCTTATTAAGAATTCGAAACCATCATTCTTCATGGTGCCGATATTCACCAACCTGTTGTTGAAGCCTGTAGAAGGTGCCAATGTTCTGTTCAATATAAGGTCCTTTACGTCCTTTGTAAAGTAACTGAACTCGATACTGATACGGTCGCGGAGCAAACTCATATCAAAACCGGCTTCTATTTCATTCTGACGTTCCGGTTTAACAGTAAAATTGCCGAGCAATGCCGGAGCGGTATAACCAGCCTGCCCGCTGTAAATGACAGGGGCATAATTGGTCTGCCTGTCAAAGGCACCAATAGCAGTCAGGTTGCCGCTTTCACCATAAGCCGCCCTGAGTTTTAAACTGCTGATAATATTCCTCAGTTTATCACCCCAGAACTTTTCATTTGAGATCAGGTAAGAACCACTTATCTTTTTGTATATCTGCGTTCTTTCATCTTCGCCATATACTGAAGATGCATCTGCACGGATCGCACCGGTTACAAAATAGCGGTTATACAACCCAAATGTCTGCTGCAAAAAAGCGCCGAGTATGGTCAGCTCACTCCTGAATTCACCGGCGCTGATGGTACCATTGTTAATAGTGGAACCAAAGGCCCCTAACTGCTGCGCAGTAGCTCCGAATGTATTGGTCCGGATATATTGCAATGTTCCGCCAATAGAAGTGGTGGATTGAATATTGCTGGTGATATTCTTCTGGTAGCTGATATTAACATCATTGTTCAGCTGCAATATCGTAGCATCCGCCCTGCGGGCAAAGCCTCCGTCATAAGATGGAGTGGTGTTCTTCGGAGGAATATAACCGGTTGCTGTCTGTGTGTAATTATCCACGCCGGATGTATATTCAATATTCAATCCGGTCATGGGCTTCAGCACCAGTTGTGCACTGGCTACCAAACGACCGGTGGATTGCTGAAAATCGAAACGGTCGATCGCTTCCAGCGGGTTTGTCCTTCTCAGGTTATTACCTCCTACAGCAGGATAAATACCTGTCACAGGATCTTTTGCCGGGTTGACAAAATTATTGGCGAATATAAAACCGGTCAATGCCCCGTAGGCTTCGTTTATTCCTCCGTTGGGAATTTCATGACCTGAGCTATAGCTATAAGCCGCATTTACATTCAACGAAGCAAGGTTAGATATCTTTTGCTGCAGGTTGAGACGAATCCCGTTCCTGTTGAAATCAGTTGCTTTGACAATACCCTGGTTGAATAAATTATTCAGCGATACATAGTATCTGGTACCGGCAGAGCCACCCGAAACCGACACGCTGTTCTCGGTGCCAAAGGCATTCCGGAAGATCATGTCCTGGTAATCGTAGCGCTGTACCGGTGCGGTTGTTTTATCTGCATTGTTTGCCAGGTTAGTAAAACGGAAAGGAACCTGGTTATATTCCATCTTCTTTCTTAGTGAAGAAGATTTGACCTGCGTGGAAAAACTGATTTGCGGTTTTCCTTCCCGGCCTTTTTTGGTAAATATCTGCACGACACCATTGTTGGCCCTTGAGCCATAAATAGCTGCTGCCGCCGCACCCTTTATTATTTCTATTCTTTCTATATCATTTGGGTTCAGGTCCACCAGCCTGTTTTGTGCATAACCGCCAAGGTCGATCAGCTGGCGTGAATCATTATTAACGATAACACCATCTATTATATATAATGGGTCCGACGAACCGGAAATCGTACTTGGCCCTCTCAGCCTTACTGATATACCGCCGGCAGGGTTACCACTGTTCTGATTTACCTGCGCACCTGCTACTTTTCCCTGCAATGCCATATCAACAGAAGTAGCGCCGCCTTTTGTAAGGTCCCTCCCTGATACAGACGCAATTGAATTTCCCAATTGCCTTTTTTTGGTAGCAACGCCTGTACCTGTCACTACTACCTCATCAAGACCCAATACATCTTCACTGATCGTTGCATCCAACGTTATGCTACCGCTGGCAGTCACGCTGAATGAAGCTGTACTCGTTTTGAAACCGATGCCTGAGAATTCCATTACATATGCACCTGCTTTTAACGTCGCCCGTAAAGTATAATTACCGGCGACATCAGTCATTGTTCCAAAATTTGTATTACGTATCTGTACGGAGATAGCAGGAAGGCCTTTCCCATCGGAGCCTGTTACTTTACCACTGATCTGGACCTGTGCTGTTACCAGCACAGCAGTGATCTGAAAAGCCAAAGCAAAAAAGGCATGCTTCCATACTCCTTGCCTTAGCCGGGGTAGTTGATTTCTCATACTGCAGTTGTTTTGTTTTAGATATAGTATTTCTTTCCCTTAACCTTGAAAGTCTTCTCAAATTAGAATTTTGCTGCTTTATTCAGATAAAATTCCAGAAAATTCTTGCTTAAACCTGCAAAAAAAAGCTATTGTCAATTACTGAACCTGCAAAAACCTGCAAGTCTTGAAACCAAACGTATGGGATATATCAAGGATAGACACAAGCGAAAAGGAATATCAAGTATCGATGTGTACTGCTTCGAAGAAAACCAATCCACTACTAAAAGCGGAAATATTATTAATACGATGATTGAAGTAGTTTTTTCAGGCTTGTCAGTCCCTGTTCCATTTTTGCTCCATGTGATCTTTCCAGCATAAGGCTGCCGAATTTTTCCCAGGGATACCAGCGAAGGTGAAAATCCATAGACCATTGAACAGTGACGGAATCCTTACCGGGATAAGTGATCGTTCGCCAGGAATTTGTCACCGGTTTCATTTTTTTTGGCCAGAACTGTGCAGTTACTTCATTTGTGTCTGTTCCGGTAATAAAAATGGTTACAGGTCTTTTTATATCGGAAGCGTCAAGTATTACACCTTCCACTTTACCATTAACAACCAGGAGTTGAGCGCTGTCTAACCCGGGATGCCAGTTCTTCCATTTAGCGGCATCCTTTATCTGCGCCATGATGGAATCCCGGTCAGCCCCGATATTGATAGCACGTGAAATGATCACATGAGAAGGGACGAAAAGCGATATACCTGTCACCAGCAGGAACAAAAAGATAAAACTGAGTAAGGCTAATTTGATCAGGCGCATGCGCAAAGATACTGGTTATGGGTTAGCGGCTGCCGGACAAGACACCTACAACTCATCACTCACCACTCTCCTCTCCTTACTCCCACCTGATCACTCTTGCACAGATAGCATAGATAACGATCATCCAGATTCCCAGTATCCCCAGTTCCTTGCCGCAATCCAGGATACTCAGGCCTTCAAAAGATATCTTCCGGATAGCATCGTTGTATTGTGTCAGTGGTAATATCTTACAAACCTTTTGCAGCCATTGAGGAAATACCTCTATTGTGAAAAAAGTTCCTGAAAGCAGCATCTGGGGAAAGGCGAAAAGGTTTATCAGCAACGGAATATTCGTATCCGATTTTGAAATACTGCTGAAAATAAAACCGACTGCCAGCAACAGGAAAAGCATGATAACGGACATCAGGATTATTTCCAGTACTGTCAGAAAACCCTGCCGTAAAGTAAACCCAAAGAAAAAATGACCCACTACTATCAGTACGATCACATTTATCAGCTGGAAGAATAACCGGCTGGTACCGACACCCAGTAATATATTCACCCTGCTGACAGGCGAAGCATAAAACCTTTTTAATACTAATTGCTCCCGCAGGTTGAAAAATGTGAAGGCAATACCAAACAACGTAGAGAATAAAATAGAAAAACCCAGTTGCCCGGGCAGAATAAAATCTATCTGGCGGTATTGCTGTACTGTTTTGACCGATGGCCGCTCTATCCTGACTGAATGATCCATACCTGCCGTTTCCCCGCTCTCGTACTTCAGTTTTTCATAATCCAGCAATTGCATGAAGCCTCCGAAAGTATTACCGCTGGCCGAAGTGGATCTTGTACCGATACTGATCTTCGGCTGCTGCAATGAATCTGTTATTTGCCTGATATGGATAACGGCAGTAAGCCTTCCTCTTTCCAGGTCCTTATTCATGGATGCAGTATCAGCATACCTGGCGATGCGGACCTGTTCATTAGAGCTTAATTTTTTAAAAAAAGCATTCGCCGTATCACAACCCGGGGCCAATGCGATCCGGTAGCTTATGCCTCCTCCTCTTCCGAAGGCGCCGAATATCATAATGAATATGATCGGGAACAACAAGCTGAAAAAAACGGCTGATGGCTGGTTGAATATTGCTTTGAAACTGGCCCTCGTAATAGCCCAGAGCGCTTTTGACTGGTTGTATGGTTTAGACATGTGAGTGGGTTGGTGGACAAATATATGAAGTCTGAGGTCAGAAGCCGGAAGAACAAAGCAGTAAACAGGAAGTCAGAAGTCATGATAACTGAAGCCGCATCTATGATGCTTGGGATTTCTTACTCCTAACTCCCGGCTCTTTGCTCCTCTCTCCACTCAATGGACAAAGAAAGTGAACGGCATTCTCGCCTGTGCCGAATTGGTCATTTCTTTCACCCTCTTCAATTCAAGATATATTTTGTAATTATCTTCTCCCATTTCCTCCCTGATCTTATCGGCATAACTGACGGGCTCCTTTTTACCAAACAGTTTTTCAAAAATATTCTCTGTAGCCGGATACTCGGCCAAACGGTAATCGGTCAGCTTTGCCATTCCTGCTGCACATCGCACTGCCTCTTCAATACCACCAAAACGATCGACCAGGCCGATCTCTTTTGCCTTTATACCGGTCCATACACGGCCTTGTGCAATGGTTTCCACATTCGCAGTATCCATTTTTCTTCCTTCGGCCACTCTTTGTTTGAATTGAGAATAGATCATTTCGATCTCGGCTTGTATCATCCTCTTTTCGTTTTCATTCATCGGCTTCGTGATGGTCATGGCATCGGCGTAAGGTCCTGTCTTCACCCCATCGAAGGTGACGCCCAGTTTATTCTTAAAGAATGCCTGCATATTCGGGATAATACCGAACACACCTATCGAACCGGTGATAGTGGTGGGCAATGCAAAGATGCTGTCGGCACCACACGAAATATAATACCCCCCTGAAGCCGCCACATCACCGAAACTGACCACTACCGGCTTCTCTTGTTTAGCCAATAGCAATTCACGCAAAATATTTTCGCTGGCCATAGCACTGCCACCGCCTGAATTAACACGCAGCACAATTGCTTTTATACTTTTATCTAATCTCGCCTTGCGGATAAGGTTACGGTAAGTTTCGCTGCCTATAGAACCCTGCTCGCTTTTACCATCAATGATATCGCCCTCTGCATAGATCAGGGCGATCTTCTCTCCTTTTGTCCGGCTTACGCCTGATGCAGTATAATAACTGCCGATAGAAATGAAATTGATCTTTTCATATTTATCTATCTTCAGCCGGCGTTTGATCTCATCCTTCACCTGGTCATCATACTTCAGGCTATCCACCAGTAAATGATCGGCCGCATTCTTCGCAGTCCGTATCACTCCTTCATTGGCCAGCAGGTGCAGCGTTCCGGTATCTATCTTCCGTGCTGCTGCTGTTTTTACCAGCAGGTCGCTGTACAGGTCATTCAGCCATACCGATGTCTGCAACTGGTTCTCCGGTGTCATCTTATCGGCACGAAAAGGCTCGGTTGCACTTTTGAATTTACCGGCATAAAATATCTGCGGTTCTATCTCTAATTTTTCCAGAGTGCCTTTCAGGAATGCATAATCCACGCTGTAACCAAACCATTCCACAAAACCCTGCGGACTGACATATATCTTATCGGCTGCATTGGCAATACTGTAAGCCCGTTGTGAAATGACATCGCCATGCGCAATGATGAATTTGCCGCTGCTTTTAAACTCCACCAACGCATTCCGGATCTCTTCGCTGGCTGCAAATCCGTTCGGGTTGTTGCCGGCCTTTATATAAATACCGGTGATCTTCCTATCGGTTGCAGCATTCTTCAGCAATCTTACCACATCATACAGGCCCGGGATGTCACTGTTGTCGGGATTAATGAAACCAAGAGGGTTTACCTGCACCTGTTCTTTGAAATGCTGGCTAAGATCCAGCACCAGTACTGAGTTATCGGCCACTTTCGGCATTTCTTTGGCAGCCAGCCCGCCGAGATAGGAAACAAAAAAGAAGAACGCCAGGATCGTGAACACGAGCAATGCCAATAATGAGGCAAAGAATATCTTTAAAAAACTCCGCATAGATCAAATTGTTGATTACTGCCAAAATTAAAGATATTTGAAGCGATGAGAATACCTGCTTTATGAACAAAGCTTACTTACTGACAGGCGGGAATATGGGTGAAAGGGAGCAATACCTCGCCCTGGCCCGTGAGTGGATCGGCAAAGAATGTGGTGAGATCACCAAAGCTTCTTCATTGTATGAGACAGCGGCATGGGGCAAGACCGATCAGCCCGCCTTCCTGAACCAGGCATTGGAGATACACACCACTTTAAATGCCAAACAACTGATCCGGCATATACTGAAAGTGGAAAAAAAAATGGGAAGGATACGGGAAGAAAAATATGGGGAACGGATAATAGACATCGACATCATTTTTTTCAACAACGAAATACTGACGACCACTTTCCTGAAAGTACCGCATCCTGAAATGCAAAACCGCCGTTTTGTACTGACACCCCTGGCAGAAATAGCCGCAGAGTTCATGCACCCTGTTCTTCTGAAAACCGTGGCGGAATTATTAAAGGATTGCCCTGATCCATTAGAGGTAAAGAAGATCAGGTAACGTTTTGCAGATTTATCCACAATGTATCCTTTGTTCCTGACCGCAATAGCCATTTCATTTATTTTGCGCATCCCTATTGACCATTGAATGAACTACCACTTCATCACCATAGAAGGAAATATCGGCGCCGGGAAAACGACCCTTGCTCATTTATTGTCCAAACAGTACAATGCCCGCCTGATACTGGAAGAATTTGCCGACAACCCTTTTCTCCCCAAATTTTATGAGAACCCTGCCCAGTATGCCTTTCCCCTGGAACTGTTCTTTATGGCCGAACGTTTCAAACAACTCAAAGAACTGCTGCAGCAAAAAGATATGTTCCAGAACCTGACCATATCGGATTACCTGTTCACCAAGTGTTTGCTATTTGCCAAGGTCACCCTGCCGGATGATGAGTTCCGCCTCTATCAAAGATTATTTGAGATCATTCACCAGCAACTGATCCAACCAGATCTGCTTATTTATCTCCATGCACCGGTCACCAAGTTGCAGGCTAATATCAAAAAACGCAACCGCTCGTATGAACAGAACATCCCGGATGAATACCTCTTCAACATCCAGGAAACCTACACGCATTACATCAAACAGCATAACATCAAAACACTTTTTGTAGATGCTTCCAACGCTGATTTTCTCGGCAACGAAAAACACATGAAAGTGATACTTGATGCACTGGAGAAAGATTATACCGAAGGACAGCATTATATCACGCTGCCATAAAGCCCCTCCTAACCTCCCCGAAGGGGAGGAACCATACACAGCCCTGATAGCTGATTACAGTACATTTCAAAATGTCCGGAAAATATCTCGCTGCGGCGCAACGGCGCAGTGTCCGTGAAAATTGCTTTTTTGCGTGGCGTGAAAATATATTATTAGCTTTTGGTTTAACAGGCTCTGCCTGCTTTCCCATCATCATTTCCAAATTAATTCATTATCTCATCAGCTCATCGGTTACCTTTGCACCGAACTATGTCGGACAATTCTTCTGTCGCACAGATCACCAACGATCCCTACGCATCAGTACGCATACCGGAATTCAGGAACCTCGTCATCGGCAGGTTCACCTTCATCTTTTCCCTGCGCATGATGAGCACCCTGGTCGGCTGGTGGGTACTCGAACTGACCAATGATCCTTTTGCCATCGGCCTGGTGGGCTTATCAGAATTTGTGCCCGCATTCGCCTTCGCCTTATATGCCGGGCATGTCATTGATAACAGCGAAAGAAAAAAGATGATACTGAAAGGGGTATTTGCTTACCTGCTATTCGCATTGTGCTTATTGCTTTTCTCTACCAAACTCACCAGCGATCATTTCAGCAACCAGTATATCGCTATCGGTATTTATGTCGTCATCTTTGGTACCGGTATCGCCCGTGCTTTTACCGGTCCGAGTTTTTCATCCCTGCTCGCCATGATCGTACCCCGCCAGTATTTACAGAATGCCACCACCTGGAACCAGGGCTCATGGCTGGCCGCTTCTGTATCCGGTCATGCGGTCGGCGGTTTCCTTATCTGGCTTTTTGGTATCACCGGCACACTGATCGTCATCTGCTCTTTGCTGAGCATTGCATTTATTGTACTTACCTGGTTAAAACGCAAGCCGCCCATCCCGCAATCCGGCGAGATCAACACATGGGAAAGCGTCAAAGAGGGATTACGTTTTGTATTTAAAACAAAGGAGATACTCGGCTCCTTCACCTTAGATATGTTCGCCGTGCTGTTTGGCGGCGCCGTAGCGATGGTGCCCGTGTATGCACGGGATATTTTACAGGTAGGCCCTCTTGGATTCGGCTGGCTCAATGCCGCCATTGATATCGGCGCCATCTTCAGCGTCATACTCCTCACCTTCCGGCCGATGAAAAAAGCACAGGGCAAAAAACTCTTTTTGGCTGTTGCAGGCTTTGGCATCTGCATCATCATCTTCGCTTTGTCCGAATGGTTCCTTCTTTCCTTTGCTGCTTTGCTGATCGCCGGGGTACTGGATGGTATCAGTGTAGTGGTGAGGGGTACGGTGATGCAACTGAAAACTCCTGACCATATGCGGGGCCGTGTCAGCAGTGTTGGTTCCATGTTCATCAACTCGAGCAATGAGCTGGGTCAGTTCGAAAGCGGTTTTGCCGCCCGGCTGATGGGTGTTGTTCCTTCCGTGGTCTTTGGCGGATGTATGACGTTGCTGGTGGTGATCGTTACCTGGTGGAAGGCGCCGACATTGAGGAAGTTTCAGTATTAGGCAGTAAGAAGAAAAGCAAGGCTGGTACATATTTTTACTGATAACCAGGAGAAATTTGTACCAGGAGTGTCATAAATTTACGTGTACCGCCGCAATGCCTTGCACAAGGAAAAATCCCTTCGCTGCTTACGCAGCTCCCGGTCTTTTTCTCCATCGCTATTGCGGCGGTACGATCGGGTTTCACCGAAAGCTGCCAGAAGAACCCGACTGTTGAAGTTTTCCTACAGAGCAAACTTCGCCTTACAAGGTGTTTGCGAAATGGCAGCTTTCTGGTGTTGCTTCCGTGTCAGAAATATAAAAAAGAAAGAACTATTTTTAATCACCCGGAGACGAGGGTGAATTAACGTAATGGCTTTTTTATTTTCTGCCACTTCGCAAACACCCCGGTCGTTGGCAATAATTTGAAACCCTCACAATAAAAATCAATTTTTAACTTTAGGCAGCCTTTCTTAAATGATTTGATATGAACAATACATATGACTTTAAGGTTGCCCGCACAGACATTATTAAGCAGCTTACCGTCAAAGATTTATTGATTGCCTATTACAAGTGCCCGCAGGTTGACAAGATTGTGCATGTGCTAAGTCACTACAATGAAATAGCATTTACACTCAGTGGCAAAAAGACATTGCATCATAGAGAAAAATCATGGACGCTCACTGATAATACATCTGTATTTGTTCGAAGAACCGCATATAAGGCGGAAAAATATGATTTTGAAGGTTGGGAGGTTCTTGCCTTCTGTTTTCAGGATGACTTTTTACGACAAGTATTTAGAGAATACAGGCAATATTTACAGTTGAAAAACTTACCTCCGCCACCTTCTGATATGCTAATTGAAATCAATGTTAATGAGACAACATGCGCATTTTTCTATGGTATGGTTCCCTATTTTTCACAGAAAATACCTCCTTCTGAAAACCTGCTTGAACTAAAATTTAAAGAACTTCTTTTCAATATTTTATCTGACCCAGCTAATGCAAATTTGCTTGCTTACGTCAATAGCATTGACGACCAGTACAAAGCTCCGTTATGGCAAGTGATGGAAGCTAACTACACGTTTAATTTGGTAATTGAAGAGTTCGCACGTATCGCACAACGAAGTGTTTCGACATTTAAGAGAGAATTTCACGAATACTATCACACCACTCCCGGTAAATGGCTTACTCAAAAAAGATTGGAATATGCGAAAAATCTTTTAGACTCAAGCAAAAAAAATGTGAGTGAAATTGCTGATGAAAGCGGCTTTGAGAATCTTACGCACTTTAGCAGGATTTTCAAGGAAAAGTATGGTTTATCCCCAACTTACTATCGGAAAAAACAAACGATGCAATTCCCAAAGAAAAACTTTTGAACGTTTAAGCAAAATGAAGTGTTGCTGTTCAAAATAGTTTTGGTATTCTAAAATTATTTATCACTAAAACTATTTTTTATGAAACAAGTATTTTTATTTGCCATCTGCTTTTTCTGTTTTGCTGTTTACGGAAAAAGCCAACAGAACATTCCCGTGCCAGATACTATTAGAGTTATTCTCGAAAACGATAAAATAAAAGTGACGGAGTACGTTAGTAATCCCGGAAAGGATGTTTGCGGGAAAGGAAAACATACTCATTCTCCTCATCTTTCCATATTACTTACTGATGCTAAAGTAACATTGACGACAGGTGATGGTAAGACACAAATTGTTGACGTAAAAGCCGGAACAACTTTTTGGAGCGAGGCTGAAACACATATTGCCATCAATAGCGGTAGTAAAGTAGCCAAGGCTTATATATTAGAGGTAAAATAAACAATGATAACTACTGCCAACACTGGTATTGCCAATAGTGGGGCTTGACATTGGAGCAATCAGCAACAGTAATTCTATTGTACTGCAGTTCGGGGCTCGACGAATAAAGACCGGCTTTAGTTCTTAATATTTAACTTTATCAAAAAACCAGGCAGCAGTTACCGGCGGACGAATATAAGATTCCCCACCATTGGCAATACCTGTTCGTTGGCTGCTATACTTTCAGACACTTCATTATTTCAGTTGAAAACAAGCAAAACATTGAAAAAAATAATCTTTCTAACCATTGCTATTTCTATTTCTGAGTTTTTACAAGCACAACAAATTTTTTTAAAAAAGGAGCAAGAAATACAGCAAACGGTTATAAAAATGTTTCAGGCTTTATCTGACCGTGATTCAACCACCTTAAAAGCTTATTGCGCACGGGATATTACATTGTATGAATATGGCCAGATATGGACTATAGATACACTCATCAGGAAGGCAATTACAATGAACCAGTCAGCAGATTTTAAGCGTACCAACACGTTTGATTTCATCAAAACCGAAACAGATAAAACTATAGCATGGGCCACTTACCGGCTGAATTCAACTATTACTAAAGACACCAAAGAGACAGTTATACAATGGTTAGAAACCGTAACTTTAGTAAGGCAAGGAAAAAAATGGAAAGTAAAACACCTGCATTCCACTCTACTCAAAAGGAGCTAACAAGATGGATTTACCAAGGTCTTATACAGGAACAAAAAATTCAAATTATATGCGATTCATTCTTTTGCTGACTATCATTTTACTTTCTTCCTGTGAAAACAAGAAAGAAACCATTGTAAAAAGGCAACAAGCTATTAAAGAAGAAATGGAACAGGTAAAAGCATTTTACTATAAAAAATCAGACAGTTTAGAAAGTGTAGGACAAGCTGATACCCTTTCGGCTAAGCATATGGAAATTATAAGAATAGCTGATGGTGAAAAAATAACTTCATTATTAAAGCTTCAAAAGGAATATGATTCTTTGGAAGCAGAATTGAAGAAATACTAAGCCTGCCTGCAACATTGTATTGGTTTATATGCGGAGTAAAAAATATACTTTTCTGTTTTTGTTTGCTATCAGCAGACGGAATACTAATTCCCAAACTGCAGAAAGCCCTGCCCTTGACAGGCAAAAATTTTCAGAACAATGAAGTTTACTACTCTTAGTGCTTTCCTGCTCATCTTCTTTGCCGCCTGCAGTGTGACAAAAAGATCATCCTCCATAAAAATGGCAGATGGAAATCCTTACTATGAACAGGATTCTCCTTATGTCAACATCCAGTTATTAGGCGACTATTTCTTTCAGCCGCTGAAAACAAAATATTTCAGGGACATTGACAAAGGATTTATCAAATATGCAACCAGCAGATCCGGCTCTGCAAAACCATCCATTCTTTATACAGCGCATACTATTATTCAACCCTACTACTCATCAGTATGTTTGCAGTACAGGACAAAATTGCCGGACACAGCATTTTTAAACAGTATTAAAAGCCAACTGCATACCAGGCTGAAAGTAAAGATCCCGAAAATGGAGATCGCCAGGTGCGGCGTTAAAAACGCTTATAAGCTGACATACCATACAACACATCCACTGACACAGGTCGTTATTTCTCATACCGAATATTTCTGCAGGGCCGGCGAATTCATTTACAGGCTGCTTTTTTGGACAACAAACAGTGATGACTCTGCGATCTCAACAGATGCTGAGTATATAATCAAAGAAATGCGTTTTGACTAAAATTTCTGTCCCTACTGGCATTTCCGCTGCACCATTCAGGCATATTCTGCAGCAGTTCTCTGTTCCGCCCGGAGCCTCACTTCCGGTCTTGCGCAAAGCGGACTCCGGCGGTTGTGATCCCGGATATGCTTGATCTTCTTTCCCGATGTTTTTCCTTCAGATGCCTGATTATGCTATCAGAAAATCAGGAGAGGAACTCGCTGGGAAAAACTGTCTGCCTTCGATTTTCTTCGGAAAACCTGGATAACAAACCTGACAATACTTTTGGAACAGGCTTATTCCGGCACATTGAATAATTTTGGAGTCTATGGATGATATGCTCGAAAAACTTGTACTTGCCAGGCAAAATAAAGACGCCTCTGCCCTGGAGAGACTTCTTGCTTTCGATAATGAAAACATGTTCAGTCGTTCCCATACAAATATTTTATGCCAATTGTTTTTAGAAGACTGGCATGAAAATCATGAAGACATATTAATGACGTTAGGAACGCTAAAAGATCCGGCAAGCATTCAATCAATTGTTCAATGTATGAAATCGAAACTGAACTACTATACAGGAAATGATATCCCCAGGAATGCAATATGGGCATTGCGTACCATTAATACGACTGATTCAATCAAAGAGATTGAGTTCTTAACTACATCCCCGGATGATTTCATACGAGAGCATGCTTTGATGAATCTATCACAAAGTCCCTAGATGGTATCCTACAATTCTTGCTGCAGATCGTTCTCCTCACCCGGTCAAAGCCGCATTTCACCAAGTTGTCTTACCATCTTTTTTCCGTTGCATTATCTTCCCCGTATCATTTACAGGCTTTAAACACTTCGAGTATGAAACAGGTACTTATCACGATGGCTGTCATCGCAGCATTCCCGTTACTGGCCGCCGCACAAGATGGCAAAAAAATTGAGACCAATTATTCCGTTCCCATACAGGTGGACAGCTCGGAATATTTTATGATCCCCAAATTAGTGGGCGACGATACCAAAGACGATTACGGAAAAGGCAAAGGTTTCCTGCCCTGGGGCAATTACAGCGAAATATACTTTTATAATGCAAAGACCCGGCAAACAAAAAAACTGTTCAATGGCCAGCGGACACTGATAGTACCCCTTCAGCCACGGCGGTCGTATTATGACAGGGAGCCGGAAGCACCTTCCCCCATTCTGCCGCATCATATCATTTACCTGGCAAGAACGGATGACTACAACAGTGATGGTGGGCTGGACTCAGCCGATCCTCTTTATCTTTTTATCTCTTCCAAAACCGGTGAGGGCTTACGGTCAATAACACCGAAAGGTTTCCATGTAATTTCCTGGACACTTTCCCATGATAAAAAAATGATCCTGGTAAAAGGTATGCATGACAAGAACGGGAATAAAAAATTCGGCAATGGCGATGATGAATCCTACTACCGGATAGACCTGGATGAGGATATTTCCAAAATACAATGCCTCCCGGTAAACCTGTAAATAAAAAGCAGCGGCCAGAGGGCCGCTACTGCTAAGAAAAAGAACCATTCAAAACAATGTTCAGTCCTTTTTAAAAAGTTCGCACAGGCATACAAACAGGCCGAGCTGCAGGCTGCTCATACGCCAGGCGGGTGAATCAGTACTGCCGCCGCCAGGATAGTACTCATCACTCTTCTCATTAAGTCGTGAAAGACGATGGTCGTAGATAAGTTGTACACCTACCGGTGACTTCGGCACATGGAAACGGACACCGGCCTGGATACCCACCCCTGTTTTCACCGCCTGGTCTTTGATATCTGTTTTCTCCCTATCGCTGTCTTTTACCGAAGCGCCTGTCAGTATGTTCACCTCCGGACCTGCAACAGCCGTGAGCTTATCAGACAATTTTATTTCAGCCAGCAATGGCACAGAGAGATAGCTGAAGCTGTATTTAGACTCATACTCTTCGCTATATCCGCCACCGCCACCCGGGTCGCCTGGCGAAGAGTAACTGATAACCTCTTTCGCATTATTGGTCTTAAAAAGAAGACCGGCCATTACAGACAGTTTGGGAGAGAACATAAGAGAAGAAGCAACGCCTAACTGCACCCCCGGCCCGGGTTTGTTTTTATGATCGAGTGAACCATAATCTTCATTGCTGCTTTTGAAAGAAAGGTTAGATCCCGCTATCACATCGGTGCTGATCCCCTTTATTCCCAGCGGAAGTTTTTTGCCTGCAACTTTCGAATAGGTATTCTTTCTCTGTATCATCACCGGTTCCTTGTGGACGGCCGCTGTGAGCGGCCCGGCATTGGATGACGGCTGCACAAAAACAGCCGGCATAGCTGCGGTGGTTTGTACAGCATCTTTGTTATGTTCTGTCTTTCTGCTATTAACGGCATATACCGGTTTGTCGTTGCAGTTGCATGGCTTTCCTGAACCGGTAAGCGCTTCGGGCGGAATACAGCAGCCCTGCAATAAAAAGATACCCATAGCAGATGACAGGCACAGGGTGATCCAGCGCTTTGCCGGGTTTTGTTTTGCCAGATGTGTTCTTTTCATGGTGTGAGTTTTATCACCTTTCGGACAGGTGTGGTTAATGATGATTGATGAATGGGCCGGGTGTATTGACCGCCGGTCCTTTTTCAGAACAAATGTTGAAAGAAACCCATGCCGTAAAAAACAATTTCGCTTAACGGAAGAGTAATTTCTCCCAACGGGAGTGCCTGCGATGAATGGCAGTAAATGACCGGCGAATGGCAGTTTGCTTAATTCAGTTGCAGGGTGAGCTGCACCCTGTATTCCCTTTCGTCTGAATGAATGTGCAGTTCATGTTTGGCAGGATAAATGATCTCCAGTCGTTTCTTTACATTCGACAGTCCTACGCCGCCACTGGCAGACGCATGGGAACCATTGACACTGTTAACGGACTCATACCTGAGCGAACCGTTCTCAATGCCAATGTGTATGTTCAGGTAGCTGTTGCCCTTGTATTGCTCCAGCCCATGTTTGAAGGCATTTTCGATGAACTGTATCAGCAACAGCGGTGAGATCATCTTTCCTGCCGCCGCTCCGTCCACTTTCAGTTCGATAGTAACGTTATCGTCGTAACGAAGTTTCTCCAGTTCGATGTAACTGTTGATAAACTTCAGTTCTTTCTCCACCGGCACTTTATCATGACGGCAATCATAGATCACGTATTCCATAATGTCGCTTAATTTCAGGATAGCATCCGGCGCTTTCTTCGGAGCGATCATGGCGAGGCCATATAAATTATTCAGCGTATTGAAATAGAAATGCGGGTTCAACTGCGATTTCAGCAACTGCAGTTCCATCTCCGTGATCTTTTTGGTGAACTCCAGTGTCAGTTGCTGTTCTTTCTCTATCTCCAGTTGTTTTTGCTGCTCGAGGATATGCGCAGTCTGTTCTTTCACCCTTGACTCCAACTTGGTGGTGAGTTCTTCCTGCAGTTTTTTATTCTCTTCCAGTTGCACGATCAGTTGCTGCTGCGTAGCGATCTTTTCCTTTTCGATCAGCCCCGTTTTATAACTAAGGCCGAGAGTGAAGCAAAGCAATTCGATCACCATACCCAGCTGCATGCAGATGATCGGGTCGAAACGGCCTATATAAGGTCCCTTCAATAACCACGAGAGCACCATGGCCAGCAAAGCGCCGAGCACAAAGGAGCCCGAACCCACGGCAATGAATCTTGGCAAAGGCTTGCCTGTGCGCAATAACAAGAAGATGCCGGTAAAGGCCATGCCGATCAGGTAGATACGGACCACATTAAAGACCATTCCCTTCAGCGGATACATATTCAATTGCGCCAGTACGATATCCGCCATGAGTACGGTCAGTAATAACCGTTCTGTAAAAATGATGACCCGGTAGAACCAGGGAGCTATCTCTTTGAAATCAATGAAGGTCCTGACAAAACGGTAATAGGCATAGAACATCAGGTAGCTGAGCGGGTTATTACCGTATTTATGTACATATGGCAGGTAAGAGAAAAACACATCATTGGTCGGGTACTCATCAAACTTGAAAATAAAAAAAGCAAATACACAGCCGGAGTAAAAAGCATACAAAAGGAATTCCTTTCTGCGGTTGAAGAAAAACTGTGCCAGCGTATGCAGGGTGATAAAAAAGATGATCGCCAGGAAAAGCACATCCGTATAAACATAGTAACGCTGTATATGCAACAAGCCGGCCATCTCCTTTTTGTATTCGCCCGGCCGGATGATGACGGGATATTCACGGGCAAAATTCTGGTACGCATTGCGCATACGGACATACACTTTCACCGTTTTGCCGGCAGGCACGGAAAACTCAAACCCTCTTCGCTTGTTTTTACTAACAGAAGCGACGAATGCGTAATTATCTTTTTGAAACCGCACCCCCTTTTCATCCTCGTAATAAAAGGACATAAAGCTCATGCGGTTGAAGATGAGCAGCACCTGCTCATCGTATGGCAGAGGGTTATGAATGATCCAGCGTACCCATGCGGTCACCGGTTTGCGGCCATACTGACTGCGTATGGTTTTGTAGAGATCCGTATCCTGTATAAAAGGCTGCCGAACGGCATATCTGTCCTCTTCCGTATTGCTTGCATCGAGGTGATAGCGGGCAAATTTTTCCATTTCATATACACTGTCCCAGTTATTTCGCTGCAATAAGGTAACGGTATCCTGTCCCTTTGAAACATGTGAACAGCAAAGCCATAATAAAACCAGTATGATCTTTCCGGCAGATGACATGAGAATGACTACTCAGATTAATTTGTTTTTGGCCACCCGGTTGATGAACTCATCTTTGGTATAACGGCTGACAGGCAACTGCACCCCGTTGATCAGTACCGTATTCCCTTCAATGGCCTGGATATGGCGCAGGCCAATGATATAGCTGCGGTGAATACGGAAAAAACCATCTTTCGGTAATTTCTCTTCCATGTTCTGCATGGTCTGGTACACTACCTGGTTGCCAACCGTAGTGAATATCCGTACATATTCCTTTAATGCTTCTACGTAAAGAATATCCTGTATCCGTATGCGTACCAGCTTGCCGTTGCTTTTCACAAAAAGATCATCCTGTGAGTTATCTGCTACAGGCGCCGGGGTTTCGGCAGAAAGTTCCGCGGTGATCTGCATGTACGCCTTGTTTACAGCCTGGAGGAAACGTTCGAATGAAAAAGGCTTTAATAAATAGTCCACGGCATTCAGATCAAAACCTTCCACCGCATATTCCCGGAAAGCAGTAGTGAAAATTACCTGCGGATGTTGCGGCAATGACCGCAGCATTTCAAAGCCGCTGATCTTTGGCATTTTGATATCTAAAAAAATAAGACGCGGCTTGCGGAGACCAAGTTCCCGGAGCGCATCGGAAGCGTTGGAGTAATCATGCAACAGCAGCAAGCGGTCGTCCCGCAGTATGTATTCTTTCAGGATGTTGCGGGCAATAGGTTCATCATCTATTATGACACAACTGAGCGGCTGCATAACTAAAGTTACAAGTTAGTTACTAAAACAGGGAGGAGCCGGATATTTCAACGAATGGAAGGAAATCGCCGCTGAATGCACAATTAGAACCGATAGCAGTAATACTATTTACTTTCCTTTCTCAGCTTCCATCAGCTTTTCAATTACATAATAGGTGATCGGGCAAAATGTAGTGTTTTTCAATGTGAGTTCCTTTCTTTTGATGATCACATCTTCATCCGTATAGGGAAAGCGGTGGCAATCGGAAGGCCGCTGGTCATAGATGCTGCAGTAATTATCAGCTCCGAGAAAAGGACAGGGCGCTGACTTTACTACAAAATCACCGTCCTCATCCACCTTCAGATAGGTTTCGATAAAGACGCTCTCTCTCATGCGCAGGTGCCTGGCGATCCGTTTTACATCGGGGGTCTTGAACCGGGGCGAATAATTCTTGCAACAGTTGGCGCATTGCAGACAGTCAACTTTGGCAAAGGCTTCTTCATGCAGATCCGGCAATTGTTTCAATACAGTATTCTTATCGGCCTTTTGCAGGAACTGCCTGTACAATTTCTGTCTTTCCCCTGACTTCTTTTCCCAGATTTGCAAAATATCTTTCGCCATGGCTGCAAAGTAACAAGGATTCAGCGGCAATCGGTATTTTTGGCGCTTATATGGGAACTGCCAGGGATCAATTACTTATTCTTATTTCCACCCCGCTGTACATTATCATTATCGGGATCGAGATACTGCTCAGCAATATGCGGGGCAAACCAGCCTATTCATTGAAGGACACCATTCAAAATGTTTACCTGATGCTGCTCAACGGCGGGCTTGACCTGGCCTTTCGTGCCGTATATGTTGGTATCATTCTTACTTTCTTTTATGATCACCGCTTTACAGACAGCATCCGGAACCCCTGGATATACTGGATCGTGTTGCTGGTATTTGAAGATTTCATGTATTACTGGCTGCACCGGGTGGACCATGAGGTCCGTTTTTTCTGGGCCACGCATGTGACACATCATTCTTCGTCCAAATTCAATTTTACGGTGGGTTTTCGTTCATCGGTAATGGAACCCCTGTACCGTTTTGCCTATTTTATTCCGCTGGCGCTTTTTGGTTTCCAGCCCATAGATATCGCTTTTATTTATTCCGCCACGCAGACATGGGGTATCCTGGTACATACAGAAAGGATCAACAAACTCGGCTGGCTGGAATATATTCTTGTCACCCCCTCTCATCACCGGGTGCATCACGGCTCCAATCCCAAATACCTGGACAAGAATTTAGGCATGTTCCTGATCATCTGGGATAAACTATTCGGCACTTTTCAGCCGGAATTGCCTGCGGCAGCTTATCAGCCGATCCAATACGGGCTTACAAAACCGATCGGGAAAGAAACCCCTGTTACCATTATTTTTCATGAGTGGGATAGTATCCGCAAAGACCTCCGGAAAGATGGACTAAGCCTGAAAGACAGGTGGAATTACCTTTTTGGCCCGCCCGGCTGGAGCCATGACGGCAGTCGCCATACCAGCGAGCAACTCCGGAAAATGGAAGCTGAAAGTGATAATACCTAACAGCTTGTCCACCGGCTTCATGGTCATCGCTTTTTATGGTGACCAGCACTTAACTTTGCACCGCTTTTATTAGACAGACAGGAGACCATACAGATCCTCTCAGTCAGCTCCGGGATAAAGAAACTATCTGACCTATTTGACTGATATGACCTGTTTGACTCCGGTGACTTTTCGACCACTTTGACATATTGATTAAAAACGCCTGGAATTATTATGAATCTCTTCGAACAACAATCAAATGAATTTATCCCGCGTCATATCGGCCCTGATGAAAAGGATACCCGCCAGATGCTGAAAACGATCGGTGAAAAAAGTTTAGCTGACCTTATTGACAAAACAGTACCCGCTGCCATCCGCATGGGCCATTCACTCAATATCCCGCCTGCGATGAGCGAGCATGAATACCTGAAACATATTAAAGACGTTTCGCTAAAGAATAAACTATTCAAAAATTATATCGGGCAGGGATACTATGACACTATCGTACCTTCCGTTATACTGCGCAATATTTTTGAGAACCCGGGTTGGTACACGCAGTACACACCTTACCAGGCCGAGATATCACAGGGGCGTTTGGAAAGTTTACTGAACTTCCAGACAATGGTAAGTGATCTCACAGCTTTACCCATTTCCAATGCTTCCCTGCTGGATGAAGCAACGGCTGCTGCTGAAGCAATGACAATGTTCTTTAATTCGCTGAACAAGCAGGATCACATAGAAAGGCCGAAGTTCTTTGTGGACAATGATATTTTTCCGCAGACAAAAGATGTATTGGTGACGAGGGCTGTGCCTGTGGGCATCGAGATCGTGTATGGTGATTATAAGACAGCAGCTATTGACAATACGTATTTCGGAGCGATTGTTCAATACCCGAACGATAAAGGATCAATAGAAGATTACCAGGGTTTCATTACTAAAGTGCACACTGAAGGGGCTTATGTGGTGATGGCAACAGACCTGCTCGCATTGACCTTACTGACTCCGCCGGGAGAATTAGGAGCAGATGTAGCGGTTGGCTCTGCACAACGTTTTGGCGTACCTCTTGGCTATGGCGGACCCCATGCCGCTTTCTTTGCCGCCAAAGATGATTTCAAACGCAGCATGCCGGGGCGTATCATCGGGATAAGCATTGATGCACAGAACAACCGTGCATTACGCATGGCGCTGCAAACAAGAGAGCAGCATATCAAAAGAGAAAAAGCTACTTCCAACATCTGTACAGCACAGGCATTGCTGGCGAATATGGCGGCTATGTATGCAGTGTATCATGGCCCGGAAGGATTGAAAGCTATTGCGAAAAGGACAGCCTTACTGGCGCAGACCGTAGCAGAAGCCATCGAAGCAAGAGGCTTTGACCTGGTATCAGAAAATTTCTTCGACACGATTACGGTGAAAACGGATAATGTAAAAACCATCCGAGAAAAAGCGGAACGCCAGCAGATCAATCTCCGCTATATTGACGATAAGCATATCGGCATCTCGCTGGATGAAACAACGGCTATCGAAGATCTTTATGACCTGATCAATTGTTTTGAAAATGATACTGATCCGGTAGCATTTGACATCAACCAGGAAGCAGGGCTTTACAGGATCCCTTCATCGCTGACAAGAACTTCTTCTTTCCTGGCACATCCCGTTTTCAATACGCATCACAGCGAAAGCCAGATGATGCGCTATATCAAATCGCTGGAGAATAAAGATCTTTCACTGAATACCTCCATGATCTCCCTCGGCAGCTGTACGATGAAACTGAATGCCGCTTCAGAAATGATGCCGCTGAGTTGGAGGCAATGGGCCAGTATCCATCCTTTCGCTCCTGCTGACCAGGCAGAAGGCTATCACTATGTCATTGATGAGTTGAGTAAATATCTGTGCGGGATCACAGCATTTGATGCCTGCAGTTTGCAACCCAACAGCGGCGCACAGGGTGAATACGCAGGTTTATTAACCATAAGAGGTTATCATGAAAGCCGCGGCGATCATCACCGCAATGTGATGCTGATCCCGATCTCCGCACATGGTACAAATCCCGCGTCGGCAGTAATGGCAGGAATGAAAGTGGTGGTAGTAAAAGCACTGGAAAATGGTTATGTGGACATGGCCGACCTGAAAGCAAAAGCAGAACAACATGCTGCCAGCTTATCAGGGATCATGATCACGTACCCGAGTACATATGGGGTTTATGAAGAAACAATAAAAGATATCACGGCAATAGTTCACCAGCATGGCGGGCAGGTATATATGGATGGTGCTAACATGAATGCACAGGTAGGATTGACAGCGCCCGGTTTGATAGGTGCTGATGTTTGTCACCTGAACTTGCATAAAACATTCGCTATCCCGCACGGCGGTGGCGGCCCCGGCATGGGCCCTATCTGTGTAAAAGCTCATCTGAAACCATTCTTACCCGGACATGTAACTGCAACCAGCAAACAACAAACAGCAAATGCCGTGTCTGCCGCTCCTTATGGCAGCGCAAGTATATTGCTGATCAGCTATGGCTATATCAGAATGTTAGGCAGCGAAGGCGTAAAAGCTGCTACTGAATATGCTATCCTTAACGCAAACTATATGCGGGCAAGACTGGCCGGCAAGTTTGATATTTTATACACCAATAATAATGGTCAATGCGCCCATGAATTCATCGTGGACCTGCGCCCATTCAAGAAAAGTGCGGAGATAGAAGCGGAAGATGTGGCAAAACGGTTAATGGATTATGGCTTCCATGCGCCGACCATGAGTTTCCCTGTACCGGGCACTATCATGATCGAACCGACAGAAAGCGAAGACAAAGCAGAACTGGACCGCTTCTGTGATGCATTACTTGGTATTTATGATGAGATCAAAGCCATAGAAGCCGGAAAGCTGGATAAAAAAGATAACCCGTTGAAGAATGCGCCACACACACAGGCTGTTGTCACGGCTGATGAATGGAAACACGGTTATTCCAGACAGCAGGCTGCTTTCCCGTTGTATTATGTTACACTGAACAAGTTCTGGCCTTCCGTAGCACGGGTGAACAATACACATGGCGACAGGAATCTGATCTGTACCTGTGAACCTGTAGAAAGCTACATGGAGGCAGAGGCATAAAAAAATGTTACCGCAGAGAAAAGCCCTGATCATAAAATCAGGGCTTTTCTGTTAACACTATTCAGGCTGAATAACGATCTGCTATGGATGGATCATGATACATGAAACATATAAGGAAAGCTCCATATCCGCTGCTTCGATTGCACTGACCTTTTCCTTTTTTAACACCGGCGAGCTGTAGCAATCAAAACAATCCAGCATTACACCGATATTCTTAAAATCAACATACCTTGTCTTCTCCGGTACTACCATAAACGAATATTCAGATTCACTTCCAAAAAAAGAAAAATCATTCATATTCAGTTTCAGCAGATCTTTTATGCGCATACCGAGATAAATGCCACTTCTGAACTTCCAGGCATTCTGACTGAAGTTACCATCGAATTTCACTGTGTTTGCCGTTCGCAATACACCACTGATCATGATGAATGATATTTTATACAGGTTCTTTTCGTCCTCCCATATGAACATGGCCTGCCGGCTGCTGTTAGGGAACAAAACCGAGCAATGTGTGGGCTGTTCCGGGTATAAATAATATACATCCTTCTTTACATTCTCTGTACCAAAATAGTTCACTAAATGGTCATGTGATTCAAATTTCAGCAGGTCTTCGCCAAACCCTACATTTCCCGGGTCAGGAAACTCTTTCTTCTGCAATAGGAAATTATACTGTGCCGGGGCTCCGTCATTGATCACTGACCGGGCCTGCACCGTAATACCGTCCTTTTTAAAGATGAGGGAATTGGGATGGCTGGTATCATTGTCATAAAAGAAACCTGCACTTTTCAGAATGCTGTTACCTTCTTTATATTCATCGGCAGAAGTGGTGTGCAGCAAATAACAATGGATATTCCCCTGTTTATACAGTTCAATACTCCGGTTTCCTGCATCCGGGGAAATAATGCCATTACTATTATCTTTTTCCCGGAAGGTTTTGACTACAACACCGTCCTGTATTCTCGCTTCCCCGGGTGCAAACCCTTTTTTACCCAGGTAACTTTCAGCATTTTTGGGGGAAAGGGTTGATAAGGTCAGCAGGTCCCTGACCGTGACAAGTGTCTTCTGGGCAATACATAATGTATTTGCCAATAACAATAATATAAGCAATGCTCTTCCCATAAGCTTTTGGCTCTTTGGAAAATTGGTTATTGGTCTTTAAGAGGAAATTTGGCAACTCTGAATGAGGGCCGGAAATGTTGAGGACTGACAAAATAGAAACTTTTTCCAAAGAATCAAATCCCCCCTGTGATTTTCTGCCGGCCACTGGCAATCCTTTTGCTATTCCGTTGATTGTCTGAGCGCTTTTTACTTAGATTTATCATACAAAAAGAAAACTATGCAGCAATACCTGGTCATTGCCCATGATGGAAATGATGCTGAGGCGTTGAAACGAAGAATGGAGACCCGTCCATCGCATTTTGAAATGGCAAGAGAACTAAAGAAGTATAACCAGTTTGTGTTCGGCGGCGCTATGCTGAATGATGAAGGGAAAATGACAGGCTCAATGATGGTAGTGCAGTTTGAAACAGAAGATGAACTGATGCACTGGATGAAGAATGAACCTTATATCACAGGCAATGTATGGCAAAAGATAGAAGTAAAGCCTTTTAGAGTTGCGGATGTATGACCGGCCCTAATCGCCAAGAGGTAAAGTAAAGGAAAAAGTGCTGCCTTTGCCTGGCTGACTTTCTATGCGGAGACAGCCGTCATTCTTGGCCAAAAACTCTTTACATAGCATTAGCCCCAGGCCTGTACCTTGTTCCTGCGCAGTACCATTAGTAGTAAAGAACTCATGGGTATTGATCCTTTTCACATCATGCGCTGACATCCCGTTTCCGTTATCTTTTACATATAATTCTGCAAATTCCTGCTGTTCACTGCTCCCGATGCAAATATGTCCGCCAGCCGGCGTAAACTTGATCGCATTGGAGACAAGATTACGTATCACGAGGTTGATCATATCATAATCAGCCCATGCATAAACAGGGCCTTTTGTCTTTTTGGCAATGCTGATATTCTTTGCTTCCGCCTGCAGGTGCATCAGGTGCATCACTTCGTCAACAATATCGGTAAGGTTTATCAATTGCGGCTTTACCGTATGTGATTGCATCTGTGTCTTCGCCCATTGCAGCAGGTTTTCCATCAGGCTTACCGTATAGTTCAGGTCCTTCTTTACTTCGGGTATCAATGATTTTATCTCCTCTGCAGGCATATCCTGGCTGTCTATACTTTCAAAGAGATTGCGCAAAGCATACATCGGTGCTTTCAGGTCATGTGAAATGACAGAAAATAATTTATTCTTCAGCGAATTCAACTGGTCCAGCTCTTCTGCCTGCTGCTGCAACTGGTTCGACTGCTTTTTGATCTCGACATTTGTTTGCTGAAGAGCAGTATTATAGTTTCCGTTCTCTGTTTTAATAAGGTATAGACCGTAAAATATATAGAGGATCGCCAGTCCCTGGTTGATCAGGTAAGCAATAAAGTTGATCTCTTCCAACTGGTAAGTATATTTTTTCAGGATCACGGAAAGGAAAAAATAACTTACCATAGAAAAGGCGATGGAAAATACCATGTAACCGATATCCTGAATAAAAAAGACGGATAATATACCATACAGGATAAAGGAAAGTTCTGCTCCGAGACTGATGCCATTGATGTAATTGACGCAGATGAAAAGCGGGTAGAGTACAAAATAAGCCAGCAATGCCAGCTGATGTAAACGATAAGAATTCAAAATCAATACACCTATACTCACCAACGCAGGCATACACACGATCAGCCAGCCGCTGGCCGGAAATTTATGTGCATTCAATAGCCCGACAACCGGCACAATGATACCCGTGATGAACTGAAAAAAATTAAGGTGGTTAAAAATGCCAAGTTTACTTTTTTCCTGCACCGTCATGCCGGGAGTGATACCGATATTTTTAATGCGGTCAAGAGTAATCACTATGTTCTTAGGGAATTGTTTCAGCAGATCTGCCGGGTTGGCAAACCTGATCTTTTGTGGTCTCCTGAGCTGAAATAACTGTGACACGTAACTCATAGTGGCATTTAGTTTTAAATAGGACGGGCTGTTAAAGTAGTACAATTTTGCGCAAAACTGGTCATTTTTAAAGGGAAAAATCTTCTATTGTGCAGCTGGGATTTTACTGCACCGAACCGTAAATTCAGCAACCGGTAAAAAAGGATCATTCACTCTCAATACTTTCGATTTTATGTGGATATTATTTTCTTGACCGATGTCAGAAATATTTTTCCAACACCCCCGATACCTGTTTTAGATATGCCCCGGATTACAGCAGATACCAAAAATGATCTGCTATCGATAACCGGGATCAGGTATTACCAATTCACTTCGTATCAGATTACAGAGACTTTAACCATTCCTTGTCAATAATGACAGAGACCTGAGCGTTTAATCAACACCTGTTGAAACAATTGTCAATGGCAATTACCGGGGTTGTTCTTGCTTTGCTTATTCAAACTTCTTGTTATGAACTGGATTGATCTTACACTTGGTTTGGTATTACTGTTAGCCGGATGGGCCGGATGGAAAAAGGGGTTTATCCGGGGCTCTCTGGGGCTTCTGGGATGGGCCGGCAGCATTACAGCAGGGATCTTTTGTTATACTTATACGGCAAAACTTATTACCCGTTTCGCAACACTTGATGCCTGGCTCCTGCCAGTTGCATTCATTCTTACTACCGTCATTGCGCTGCTTTTATCAGGCATCATAACAAAACGCATTACCCAAATCGTTCCGGAAAAGGCAAACAATAACCTTATCAATCATTTTCTTGGCATCATCCCCGGTATAGTCAATGGCCTGATACTGGCTGCCCTGTGTGCGGCTGTTCTGCTGGCAATGCCCGTAAAGAATAAGATCACCAATGAAGCCCGCAGCAGCCGGATCGCCATGACCTTGTCTTCCAAAGCTCAATGGGCAAATAAAAAACTGGCCCCTGTATTTGACGAAGCTGCCAGGCAAACGATGAGCGACCTGCATGTAAGCCCTGCATCGCATGAGACAATAACATTGCATTTTACTTATGATGATCCCGCCATTCGCCCGGGCCTTGAAGCACGGATGCTAGAGTTAATAAATAATGAAAGGGCGAAAGAAGGGTTAAAACCATTAAAGACAGACCGGGAACTGACACTCGTAGCAAGAGCACACTCTAAAGATATGTTCTTCCGAGGTTATTTTTCCCATGATAACCCTGATGGAAAAAACCCGTTTGACAGAATGAGAGCAGCAAATGTAAAATTCAAAACTGCGGGAGAGAATCTGGCCCTGGCTCAAACATTAGAGTTAGCACATACTAACCTGATGAACTCACCGGGTCACCGGGCCAATATCATGAATCCCGATTTTGGAAGAGCCGGTATCGGTATCCAGGACGGGGGCTTTTATGGATTAATGATCAGCCAGGAGTTCAGAGACTGACATCTTATCAATACCGTGCATTTCGCTTCTGGTCACACTTCGTTTATACTGCGCATTCATTTGATCATACAGATTATCTATATTCATGCAATAAAGGAATTGTATGAAACGACCATGCTTGTCCATAATTACATTTATCCTCTTTTTATATACAAAAGCTGCTGATAAGAAAGAAGTATCATCTCCTGATAAAAAAATAAAAGTAACTATTGAAGCAACTGATAAATTATATTACTCCATCAGCTATAATGATACAGCAATACTACTTCCTTCCGTCATTAATTTGAGTTTATTGAACAACTTAAATCTCTCAGGTAAAATATCCCTGAAGAAAGCAACGACCCGCTACAACAATTCTGTGATCGTTTCACCGGTACCCGAAAAAAGAAAGAATATCCCGAATGTATACAACGAGGTGACCATCCGTTTTCAGCAGCCTTTTTCCCTTGTGTTCCGTGTTTACAATGATGGCGTGGCCTATCGCTTTATCTCACATATTAAAGATTCAGTCATTATTCAAAATGAAACTGCTGAATTCAATTTCCCGGAAAACCGCAGGATATGTTTTCCCGAAGTAGTGAAGAGAGAAAATGCCGATAAATACCATACCAGTTTTGAAGAACCTTACCAGTTCAAACCACTGGATAGTTTAACGGAAAAGAACTTATGTTTCACTCCGGTCTTAATAATACCCGGCAGTGGGCCAAAGATCGTGATCACAGAATCAGACCTCGAAGATTATCCGGGCATGTTCATCACAGGAACAGGCAGTAATTCCATAACAGGCCATTTTGCACCTTATCCTTTGGAAGAAAGCACAACAGAAGGTGAATTTCCACAGGCCATCGTTACAAAAAGAGCAGGGTATATTGCAAAAACAAAAGGAGACAGAGCTTATCCCTGGAGAGTGGTACTGATCGCAGCCAACGATAAAGAGCTGCCCGCAAACGATATTGTTTATCGCCTTGCATCTCCGTCGAGGGTCAAAGACCTTTCATGGATACAACCCGGTAAAGGAACCGATGAGTGGATCATTGGCGTTAATTTATTCAATGTGTCATTTAAGTCAGGTGTTAATACCGCTACCTATAAGTTCTATATTGATTTTGCAAAACGTTTTGGATTTGAACGCATCATGATGGATGCCGGGTGGAGTGATTACAAAGACCTGTTCAAGATCAATCCATCCATTAATATGGATGAGATCGCATCATATGCAAAAGAAAAAGGGATCAGGTTAAGCATGTGGACATTGTCCATGACCCTTGATAAACAACTTGAACAGGCATTGGACCAATTCAATAAATGGGGAGTTGATTTCATCATGACGGATTTTATGGACCGTGATGATCAGCCAATGGTGAATTTCTACTACAAAGTAGCAGAAGCCTGTGCCCGGCATAAGGTCATGATCATGTATCACGGGGCTTTTAAACCTGCAGGTTTTAACAGGACCTATCCTAATGCAATGACCCGTGAAGGTGTGCTGGGATCTGAGTTCAATATCTGGAGTGATAAGCCGACACCGGAACATAATGTATTGCTTCCCTTCATCCGTATGACCGCTGGCCCGATGGATTATGAACCGGGAATACTCGATAACAGCACTGCCAAAACATTTCGCCCCATTGGGGATAAGGTAATGGCACAGGGTACACGTTGCCACCAGGCTGCTATGTTCATTGTTTATGAAAGCCCAATACAGATATTTGCAGGAAATCCTTCACAGGGATTGATGGAACCTGAATTCATGGAATTGATCGGTGCTGTTCCGACTACCTGGGATACTACCATGGTGATCGATGGTAAAATAGGCGATTATATCATCACCGCCCGAAAAAAAGGAAATGACTGGTTCATTGGCGCCATGACGGACTGGACAGCAAGAAACTTAACCATTGACCTTTCATTCTTAGAGGAAGGCGCCTATGATGCAATCATATGCAGAGATGGCGTTAATGCTGACAGGTATCCATCCGATTATCTTATTGAAAAAAAATCATTGGCCAATTCGGACAAACCGGCGATCAGATTGGCACCGGGCGGGGGATATGTCATGTGGCTAAAGAAAAACCAATTCTGAAGTGGTATAAAAATAGAAAAGACCCCGAAGGGTCTTTTGTTGTCTTCATAGAGAAATTCTTTATCCGCGACGATTAAAACTTCTGCGTTCGCCTCCGTTATTGCCATTTCCATTACCTCCGCGTTGTTCACGGCCGTTATTTCCTCCTCCCCTGTTATCATTCTGCCTGAACTCCCGCTGTTGTTGACGTTCGCCCTGTTGTGAAGGTTGCCTCTCAAAGCGGTTATTATTTCGCATTTGCCTTTCCTGCTGGTGCGAAGAGTTGTTATTCCTTTCAAATCGTCTGTTCTCACTACTACCTTGCTGTTGACGGTCGTTATTATTCCGCTGTTCAAATCTTCTTTCCCGATTCCTGTTTTGGCCACCGGATTGATTGCTATTACCATCATTGTTATTCCGGTCAATTCTTCGCCTTTCAGAATTCCTGTTATTATTGCCATCCGCCCGCTGGTCATTTCGGCTACCAAACCTGCGATTGCTTCTTACATCATTCCCCTGCTGTCCGTTATTTGTATTGTTATCTCTTTGGCCAACCCGGTCATTATCTCCGCGGCGGGAAGGCAGATCATTCCCGTTTCTGCGGAACCTGTTGTCATTATCTCTTCCTGCTGCCTGGTCATTTCGGCCATTTCTTTCATAGCGGTCAAAACTCCGTGGTGTAAACTGGCGGTTATCATCTCTTCTTACTCTTGGCCGATAAACTGACACCTCGTTATTTCTGAATTGCGTACCGCCGCGTCTTGATGATTCACGGAAGCGGACAGGGTTGATACGACCGGCATATCTTTCTGCATCTATACGTCTTGGCCCATTATAAAATACATTATTCCTGCGTCCATAGTTATTGATGATAGTTGTATTGTTAATGATCGTTACGTTCCGTCCCCTGTCCATGCAATAATCATAAATACGCGGAGAAGAAATGTAACGCCTCGGTGCAAAACACCAGTAATCAACCGGCGGATTATAACTTCCGATATTAATGTTAATGCTGATATTGAACCCGGGCCTTAACGGCGCCCATCCATAATAATCACCCCCATCCCTCCAGGCTACCCATGCAGGCGCCCATTCGTATCCCGGCATCCACATCCATCCATAAACGGGATCATAGAACCAGCGACCATAATGAAATGGCGCCCACCCCCATGAGTAATCAGAGACCCACATCCATTCATAACCATCAGTCCATACCCAATGGCCTCCCGTTTCATAAGGACGGAAACCCGTTATACCGTTAGGTGCCCATACATAACCATATTCAGGATAATCAATCCATCGGCCATAAGGGCTTAATTCATCATAGAATTCCTGGTACGAGATATCATCGTCGCCGCCATAGTAATCGTCATTATAGTCGGGCTGGGCAGAAACGGTGTTTCGCCAGGAGCTGCCAAGCATTATCAGTAAAGCAAAGGCAGCCATTTGTAAGATTCGTTTCATTTGAGTAGAGTTTGTCGTTAAAGTATAAAGCAAAGTCAAACGTTTGCGTAACTCAAATGTATGAGCGATTAATATGCCATCGTGGTTGCACGGTTTGGAGTTTTATGATTTTATGAAAACATTGGCCGCATTGTTATAGAAATGTTATTAGAAGAAATAAAAAAGCTGTCCGGTAAGACAGCTTTGAATCCATGTATGTAGTAAAAATGTGTTAACTACGCCGTACCCTGAATGTGCATACCACATTCCTGGGTGTTCCCCCAAAATTCATCTGTACATTGAAGTTGCCTTCGATAAAGCCGGTGACCGGAGGCCCGAATGTTGTAATGTTCACAGTAGGATTTGAACTGGTGATCACCTCTGCCACACCAAGGGCTCCGGCAGCTACCCGGCAAAAAGTCATCAGAGGTTGTATACCGGTACCGCCGTTAGAGGTATAACGGAAAGTGGAATAGTTAGTATTGCCAGATGTGTTTCTGAAAGCAAACACACTTATAACGTTGTTGCCTGCTATACTGGAATCGGCAGTATAAATGTTATCGGGTGGTGCAGCATACGTATAGGGGTTACCATCTACCAGGAACTCCACAAACTGTGCGGATGATGTGCCACAAGCCTGTATAGTACCTACATTGACAGTACCTGTTGTTCCGCTTCCGCTTACGGGGTTGCCTTGCTGCAACGTCGAGTAGTCTACACCAAGTACCGAGAAGTTTACCGTCGCATTCTCACATCTCAACAGCGAAAGAGAAAACGTCCCATTGCTGACAGGAACTGTATAAGAATGGCTATTGCCGGTATAAATAATGGCTACCCCATTTGTCACATTTGCATTACTGCAATTGACCAATGTTCCTGTTATTACCAAAGAATTGGCAGCAGGTATGGTGACTGTAATTGTTCCAAGAGAAGCATCACTACTGAAAGGCCCGATGTTTTGCTCATACACTACGTTATTGCATTGTCCCAGGATATGTAATACCAGGGCCTCATTTTTCGGAACTTTGCCGCAAAGATTACCAAGTGAATCTGTTCTTCCATAACCATAAGAACCATTAGGCCTTTTGATCCGCACCTGCACATTATTAAGCGGTATATTATCATTGTTCACAATGGTCATGCAAACTTCCACCAGCGGAAACGGCGCATCACAATTCCAGAAAGAAAAATGGCTTACCTGTGCGATATAACTTGTTCCATTCTTTGTGGCTGTTCCTTCCTGCTTCCAGCGCCCTGTTGTCTCGTCAAAATTCCAGAGATCGATCGTAGCCGGTGCATTGCTTTGCAGGGATACCGGTATCGGGAAAGTAAGCTCTGCTGTTTTACCTGTCGCGATTTTTAAAGCCTGCCCCGATCCCCCTGTTAATTCCACACCAAGCATACCAAATGTTTCCAATCCTCTTTCCTGTCCACCAGTAGTAACACCCCGCAGATCACCGGGAATGATATCCGAAAGATCAGCCGATGTTGGGTTGATCCACGTCATCGCCACATTCACTGTACCGCTATACGCAGTGCCACTGGCATCTGTAACGGCGCCGGCAGGTATAATTAATTTTCCGCCCCCGGTGATATTGATCGTACCTCCTGACGTTGCCGCAAAATTCCCGGCGTTTGTTTTGGGAAGCAATTTGATTCGAACTGTATGAATACGGCCGGCCTTTGAAATAAAAGTACGGCTGCCATTAAAATAGCCTGGCTTTGACACTTTCACGTAGCCATTTGCCTTTGATAAATTGATGTTGGAAAAAACAAATGAACCATAACGGTCAGTACTAGTAGTGCTTGTTCCGCTGGTTACAGTGGCTCCCTGTACCGGCCGGTTGTTCTCGTCCAGTACTGTACCCCGTACTCCGGCAATAACCATTTCATTATCATTTACGGCAGGTTCATTGTTACCCGGAGGAGGTGTTCCACCCGGATCTTCCAGGTCGGGCTGGCAACCTATTGCGAGTAAAACCGATAAGAAAAGGATTGCTGTTACCGGAAGGTTAAAAAGATTCTTTTTCATATACAGCGGTTTGTAGATAAAGCAGTTTTATATGCGGATATAAATGTAATTAAAATCCGCCCACAATAGATAGAAAAAAAACCCTGAATGACCCTGCATTTTCCGGCAATCGTTCTGCGTATCTTTAAATACCTAAAGCAAATTATTATGGATCAGCGCATCATCAATCTTTACGACGAATACACCCATAAGCCTCTCAACCGGCAGGATTTTTTAAAACGTCTTACTGTACTCGCAGGAAGTACGGCCGCGGCCATGGCCTTATTGCCGATGCTGGAAAGCAATTACGCCAAAGCAGCTGTCACCAATCCTGATGACCTGTTTACTGAATACGTAAGTTATCCCGGCGTACCTAACGAAATGAAAGCCTATGTGGCAAGACCGAAAGAAGAAAAGAAATATCCTGCCGTTGTGGTGATACATGAGAACCGAGGCCTGAATGCACATATTGAAGACGTCGCCAGAAGAGCAGCCAATGCGGGCTACCTCGCTGTTGCTCCCAATGCACTGGCAGCTCTGGGAAAAACATTTGCGAATGAAGATGAAGCCCGCCAATCATTCAGGGACCTGAAACCGGAAGACAATCTCAAAAATTTTATCAGTGCATTTGAATACCTCAATACCAGGAAAGATTATAATGGTAAAGCAGGTTGTGTGGGATTTTGCTGGGGTGGGGCCATGGCAAACAATCTTGCAGTGAATGTTCCTTCATTGAAAGCCGCCGTTGCTTTCTATGGACGTCAGCCAAAAACGGAAGATGTACCGAAAATAAAAGCTGCGGTCCAGTTGCATTATGCTTCACTGGACGAAGGCGTAAATGCCGGTATCGCTGCTTATGAAGAAGCGCTCAAAAAGAATAACATTACGTACGAACTATACATGTACGAAGGCGTCAATCATGCTTTTCATAATGATACTTCGGCTGCACGATATAATGAAGCGGCAGCCAAACTGGCCTGGCAAAGAACACTGGATTTCTTTGCGAAATATCTGAAATAACAATTGCCGCAGCTCAATAATTCCAGAGGCTCACAAGTTCTTAGGTTCAGAAAAACCTCTCAAACATTTGGAACTCCAGGAACTTGTTGCCCTATCTTCGTCAGGCTTTGGAGATAAAAGATTATTATAAAATACTGGAGATACCTCCTTTTGCCACACTAAAGGAAATAAAAGCAGCTTACCGTCGCCTGGCGCATCAATACCATCCTGATAAAAGCGGGAACGATCCCTATGCCTCCGCACAATTTGAAGTGATAAAAGAAGCGTACGAAGTACTCAGCGATCCTTCCAAAAAGGAATATTACCTGCAGCAGCGATGGTATAACCAGAGCATAGGCAAGAAAAGAACAGAAACGGTCATTACTCCTGTCAATGTTTTAAAGCAGGTGCTGGAACTGGATAAATATGTTTCAACACTCGATGTGCACCGTATGGACCAGGAAGGGCTTTATCATTATATATGCGATATACTTTCAGACCCCGTTATAGAGAAGATCAATACATTCAAAGAAAATGACATCAATAAAGCGATCGTCTCTTCTGTATTAAAAAGCAGCCGGCCTCTTGCCTGGAAATACATAAAGCCTTTATCGGAAAGATTGGTAAGGCTCCATACAGACCCGGGCGCCATCCAGGAGATACACACATATATCCATCACTCCCGCAGTATAGATACGTGGGATAAGTATAAGATCTGGCTGCTGCTGCTGATCGTTCTCCTTATTTGCTTCTCTATTTATTTTATCAGCGCTTAAGGATATTTGGAAAGGTCGCTGCCTGACAGCCTGTTCTCAATGGCATGCATTAGGTTAGAAAAAGGCCCCTCCATTTTATTGGTGCGGTCATCCAACGCTTCTTCGTTCAGCAGGTCGCCCATTTGCATCGCTGCCGGCAAATACACCAATATAGTATGGCGTTGTGCATTCATCAGCGATTTTACAGATTCCACTGTCGGATGTAAACCTGCCGATCTTTTTACTGTTACTATTGCCTCATTGGCAATATTCTCAACAGCTCTTTCTGCATCCACCAA
>JAEUVK010000092.1 GCA_016787135.1 Chitinophagaceae bacterium
TGCAACCGGCCGATCTGTTCCGACATGGCATTTAATTGCAACGTGTCCGGTTCTGTTTTTTGTAATTCAGTGAACATGGCGGTTTTCAGGGAGTCGATCTGGTTTGTTACATCCATGGCAAAAGGACGAAATTGCTGATTGGCTTTGCGAAAGGCATCCATCTGCTCATCATTGAATCCAAGTGTTTGTTTCAGGAATCTCCCATTCAGCATATTCCCGCCCTCGCCGGAATTGATAGCAATGTTATCCCTGGCCTGGTCTTCCTGGTAATTGTGATAAATGATTGTCCCGATAGTAACGGCATTCATTACTACCAGTAAAACGATCAGCCAGGTCAATATCTGTGTTTTGCGCATAGTGTCAAAAATTATTCATTTCCGATTTGGGCATACCATCCAAAATTTTCTATACTGTCATCATTGATCAGTACGGCGTCTGCAGCGTTGTTCTTTGGCTGATAAAGATTCCCGGCTGTAATGCCGGAGAATACCGCTACAAACAGGCTGGCTGCGATCACTGCTATCTTCCATGCCGGAGAGAGGGGCAACAACTGTTTACCCCCCCTTCTCTCAACCGCCGCCATTATGCGGGTTGATAAAAAGGGATTGGGTTCTGTATTCCGCTCCTCTTTGATGAAGTCTTCCAGTAACTGGTCAATATTGTTTATGGTGTTCATGGTTCAAAAGGTCTGATTATTAGACAATCATTTGTATAAAATTCTTATGGCTCTTCCAGTTCTTTTTCCAGTTTCTTTCTCAGGTTGGTTTTTGCCCTTAGGATAAGCTGTTCAACTGCGCCTTCGCTCAGGTCCATGATCTCTGCCACCTGCTTTTGCGGCAACTCCTCATATTTTGTCAATACAAAGGCCAGTCTTTGTTTTTCGGGCAGGCTGTTAATGGCCTGCCGGATCACTGCCTTCTCTGTTTTTTCCGTCATGATCGTTTCGGCTTCCCTGTCCTTTGATGCGATCTGCAGCAGATCGGACAAGCCAATCCAGAAACCCCTGCGTTTTTTCTTCCGTAACAAATTTAAGCTGCTGTTGATGGTGATACGGTACAGCCAGGTAGAAAAAGCAGACCTGCCGTTGAAAGAGGAAAGCGACTGATATACTTTCAGAAAAACATCCTGCGTAATTTCTTCTGCATCCTCTTTGCTGTGTAAAAGACCCATCGCTGTACGGAATACACTGGCCTCATACTTTTTGATCAAAAGTGAAAAATCCTGTTGATGGCCTTCAAGAACACGACGTATCAGTTCAAATTCATCCATGCCGGCTATTGCTTATTTTAGACACTGTCTTTTCATTTATCCTATGGCTGGCAGCGGGAGAGTGATCATAATACATAAACATTCACCCTGCTTTCAGGGTGAAAAGGTAGCCGATGATCAGGGGATAACATGTAACGAAAGTCACCCGGTCCGGATAAGCCGGCATAGCGATCACAGGTTGCTGGCTATTTCCACGTGAATTTGTACCCGATACCTGCCGACCAGAAGAAAGTATTGCTTAATTCTTCCCGGGTTGTTTGCCCGCCTGATGTGATCAAAGATGGATGAACAGGTATTGCCAGCACCGGCGTACAAAAAAAGGTGAGCTGTTTGTACGTGTAACTGACCGGTAAACTGAACTCATAGTCCAGCAACTGGAATTTTGATGATTCAACTACTGAAATAGTGGTGGTCTCTGTGCTGCCTGATCCGCCGTTCCCATTTCCATTGCCTCCGCCTCTGACCGAACCGGAACGCCTGGTGCTGTAATATTCATTGTAATAATTCTGCGTACCAAAGTTGGTGTAAATGGTGGGTGTGATCTTCAACCGGTCACGGGCAGCGTAGAATGGGTGATTTAATTCGAGACCAAGAATAAAATCGGATGTTGGGCCGAAAATCACCATGCCATCAACATAGGCAGTGAAAATATCTTTGAAATTGTAACCGGAAAACAAGGCAGCATAACCGCTCATTCCTGACCTCACATTGGTACTGCTGCTGTTGAAAAAATACTTTGTGGCGTCAATTCCGGCAATGAAATTATTCCTGCTGTACACATAGCCGGCTGTAAGCGTGTAGAGGTCGATCTTGCTTTCTTTTGCGGATGTGAGATAGGAGAGAGACCCTTTTGCAAATAGCCCCGATCTGTGTGAATAGCTTATAGAAGGGCTTAAGTACGGAACGGCAACGGAGTCTTTTCTTCCTGCAAATACCGTATTGCTGATATAATTTATACCAGCCTGAACGTAAGAAGAACTACTGAACGCTGGTTTTGACCTTGTCGTATCAGCAGAACGGGATTGTGCCGGCAGTTTATATGATATCGTCAAAGCCATAAAGAAAAGAACAGGAAACTTTATAAAGCGGACTTTCATAAAATGCTTTTTAACGAAAGAAGAAAGGAGTTGCCATTCGCCAGAGGGTCATCTCCTGCATTGAATGGCAACTCCATTAACGGGTGAACAGCAAATGTTGCCCCGGGATCAGTTTGCGCCTCCTTTTCTGCTTCTGTTGCCTGTTCTGTTGCCTGTACTCTGGGAAGGTGACTGGTTACGGTTCATGTTCCTCGTTTGTACTCTTTGTATTTGTCCCTCGCTCATCATTTTACGTGTATTGAATCTTTTCTGATTCAGATACCGGTTGCCATCCATGTCCAGGCATTCGCCATCACGTAAACGCAACCGGGTACGGTCCTGCAACTGGTAACTTCCATCCGGGTTGCAAACGGCGCCATTGTTTAATCGGATCTGTGCCTGTACCTGTGATTGTACTCCCTGTTTTACCTGGTAGAGTTTGCCGTCCTTGAGCATCAGGTGATCTTCCTGGTGAATACGATCACGCTTCTGTAGCTTGTCTTGTTGCTGTGTCTGGTCCTGGGCCAATCCTGTGCCTGCTATCAGCAGGGATGAGGCCAGTATTAAAACCAACTTTTTCATAGTGATCTATTTAATTGTAAAGAGTGTGTTGACTGTTACGGTCTATTATCGCAAACAATCATGTCATTTGTTTTGACAGCAAACGGAGATCAAATCCTATGGGAGGCGGGAATATTAATTGGAAATTTCAATGCAGATTGTTTGACGGAATTCCTTTTTTGATACTACGCAGGGTTATATAGGCTGTAGCATTAATAATATTGTTCTATTTCACAGGCACCAGCAGTATCACAGCGATACCATTCTTATCATACTGCACATCCAGATCGGCATTGATAGCAGCAGAGCGGTCGTTCATTTCCTTGATGCAGTGGTCTATCTCGGTTGTATTCTTATCAAGCGTGGCCACGGCATCCTGCAGTTTCAGCGAGAGCTTATTTTTGAACAGGTCGATATGCACCAGTGTTTCCCGTCCGCCGGAATATTGTACGATCATCCGCAGCGCTTCTTTGAAGATGATGAATACCTCGTGCCGGATCTTCATATCTAATTTGAGGGAGCGTACTTTCTTATCCAGGGCCAGTTCTATATTGGCGCCATGCCTGTTCTTGAGCGCATCGGCAAACTCCATCATCCGCAGTAATGACTTTTCCATATTGTCATTGTGCGGGTCAATGCTCCAGAGTATATCGTCCATCGCAATGATCATATTGTGACTCTTCGTGCTGATCTGGTCAATATACTCTTTGGAACGTTCAATATCCTTATCAGCTTTTATTCTTGCCATTTCGCTCAGCAGGTTGATGTTGTTCAATGTAGTGTTCACATCTTCGTGCAGGTTGGATGCGATCTCGGAACGTACATCCTGCAAGGCTACTAATTTATTCACCCGTTGTTTGTCTAGCCAGTAGAATATGGAAGCGATCACCAGGGCCAGCAGGCAAAAGAACCACCACGTTTTCCAGAAGGGCGGGTTGATATGAATGACCAAACGGGTGATGTTCTTTCCTGGTACTCCTTCGGCATCTTCGCTGCGGGCCAGGAATGTGTAAGTACCCGGCGGCAGGTAAGAGTAGATGGCCTGGTAATTCTTATCGGCTATCTTCCAATCCTTATCCAATCCTTCTAATTTATACCGGATGATATACGCCGCATTGTAACTAAGACCGGAGAAGTCAATAGTAATGGAATTATTTTTTGGGGCCAGTTCTATCCTTTCTTTTTTCAGCAATGAATCCAGCAGCAGCGGCTCATTGCCCAGCCGGAAGCCTGTAATAGTGATATCAGGAGAAAAGTTATTGATCTGTACGGCGGCCGGGTCAAAGGATACCATCTGGTTTTCGGCGCCGAATACTATTTTGCCATCGGGCAATACATACGAGGCGGCTACCACAAAACGGTCGTTGATAATGCCATCCACCCGATCGAAATGAATGAATATCTTATTGCGGATATTGACCCTGTATATACCGCTGGTAGAGGAGACCCACAGGTAGCCCTGCCTGTCTCTTTCTACAGCTGAAATGCCTCCGCCAAAAATGTCCGGCAGGCTGATAGTGTGCACGATCTTTTTTTGCGGGATGCTGTAAATGGAAAAGCCTTTTGCCGCAATGATCATGGTCGTATCGTCGTATTGCAGAACAGTTGCCACCGCATCCTGGATGATCTTTCTTTCCGGCGGTTCTTTTTCACCAAAGTGCATGACCACTTTATCTGTTGCCGGGTCTATCACATATAGTCCGAATGCAGAAGTACAGACCCAGATATAGCCTTGCTTATCCACTGTGATTTTCAGGATCATATTGGCTGGTACAGCAGGGAAGGGAACGATGCCATCATTGAAATTTATCTTTCCCTTTTTTGCATCCCATTTGAATATGCCCGCCCCTTGCATACCCAGCCAGAGGTTGCCGAATTTGTCTTCCGCTATCTGCCTCACTGTTCTGTTCTGCAGGAGGGGAGGATAATAATCAGTGGCCGTTCGTGCTGCCTGGTCTATTTTCCATATACCCGGCTGAGCGCCGGCCCAGATGATGTTAGAGTCTTTTGATGCATACATGCTCCATAAAGAGGGAGTTCCCTTTTCACTGAAGCCGCGGATGTTCAGCGGGAGCATGTTGTAGTTCATGTCGTAATTGTAGAGGCCATCGCCCCAGGCACTGACAAACAGGGTTCCCCATTTTGTCGGCATGAATGACATGACACCGCCATCCCCGGCTTTACCGCTGTTGCGGTTCACCTGGCGTACATTGGTAAAGAACTGGTCACGGGGATTGAAACGGTAAAGGCCATTATTATTGGTAGCTACCCAGATATTCTCTTCATTGTCTTCAAACAGGGCATTTATCCTGTCGTAATAAATGCTTTGTTCGTTCTCATAACCATTGTACACCATCTGGAACTGTTTTTCTTTTTCCAGGTAATGGGCAAACACGCCAAGACCTTTCATCCAGATATCCCCGTTGCGCTGCTGTGTCACACCCCTCAGTTCGTGGTAAGCTTTTACCATCGGTTCAAACGAATAATTATTATGAACGATGACACGTTTGGAAATATCATAACAATACAAGGCAGAACCACCGGTGTCCCAGCTGTCAAACCACAGGCGACCGTTCTTGTCCACGAAAAGATTGGCGGCGATCTCCAGCTTGCCGAATTTTTCGATCAGGTCCTCTTTTTCAACATTATGACCGGTATAACTGTATTGTACGGTCTCCCGGTTGTACATGATCATTCCTTTAGTGGTACCAATGATGTATTTTCTGGTACCCGGCAACTGGCAGATACCGGTCACTTTCCAATCTGCCGGCAGATGGATAAAACTGTATGCTGATGAGAAATCATTGTTCTTCTCATTATACATCAGCAGTTCCACATTCCAGAGAAGCAGGAAAATGTTCCCGTCCAGGTCTTCGACGAGCCTTTTTTCTGCATGGAGTTTTCCTGGATCATCAGTTTTTAGTACAGCTTCCCTGAAGGTGAATCTTTTGGTGTCAAAGATGCCGGCCCTGGCGCCTCCCGAGAGGATCCACAGGTCTTTCTTTTTACTGATCATTACTTGGCCGACGTAATTGTCGGGAATGGCCCGGGGATCATTCTTCCGGGTGGTATAAGTATTGAAGCGTACGCCATCAAACCGCTGCAGCCCGCTGTTGGTAGCGATCCAAATATAGCCTTCCGGGTCCTGCGTTACATCCAGCACTTCGTTTGAAACTAACCCTGCAGCGTTACCAAAATGGGTGAATGAATATTTTTTTGGGGGAAGCTGGCCATGCGACTGCCATGACAACAGCAGCATGAAGAAAAATATACAGAGCCGGGGCTGTAGCAAAGGAATGAGTTTGTGGAAGCCAAATTTAACCAATGATAGAATAAAATGCCTGTTTCAGCCGCTGGATCAGCAGGATAGGGGATGAATTGACGAAAAGGCTGCTTGAACCGGGAGAAGATGGGTAGTACGAGTCAGTTCTGAGCCGGGAGTTATGAGTTCTGAGTTGGGAAGAGGTGAACCTGATGAAGCTGAAGATATGTAGTGATTGGTGTTTTCTTCAGGAGCAATTTATTTACTCCCGATCAGGGTTCCCCGGTCTCATTTTACCGGTACCAATAATATCACTGTTACGCCGTTCTCATCGTATTGCACATCAAGGTCGGCGCCGATCTCTGCAGCCCGGGTGTGCACATCCTTTATCGTGTCTTCTATTTCGGCCATATTTTTTTCAAAACGAGCTGATGCGTCCTGTAGTTTTACCGATATCCTGCTCCTGAACAGGTCTATATGGACAAGTGTGTGCCGGCCGCCGGCATACTGAACCATCATGCCAAGTGCTTTTTTAAAGATCAATAGTATTTCGTGCCGGGTCTTCATATCGGGTGTAAGCGACCTTACTTTTTTATCCAGTGCAATTTCAATCGAAGCGCCGTGCAGGTTCTTCAGGGAATCGGCATACTCCATCATGCGGAGCAATGATTTTTCCATGGTGTCATTATCCGGGTCAATGCTCCAGAGAATATCATCCATAGCGTGGATCATATTCTGACTCTTGGCGCTGATCTGGTCAATGTATTCTTTGGAACGTTCAGTGTCCTTATCAGCTTTTATCCTCGCCATTTCGCTCAGCAGGCTGATGTTGTTCAGTGTCGTATTCACTTCTTCATGCAGGTTGCCGGCTATTTCCGTTCTTACTTTCTGCAGGGCATTCAGTTTATTGATGCGCTGCCTGTCGAGCCAGTAAAAGATAATGGCGATGAGCAATGCCAGCAGGCAGAAGAACCACCATGTTTTCCAGAAAGGGGGGTTGATCCTGATGACAAGGCGGGTGATATTGGGGCCAGAACTGCCTTCTGCATTAATGGTAGTGGCCATAAAAGTATAAGTACCCGGCGGCAGGTAGGAGTAGGTAGCATGATGATCTTCGTCGGCGATCTTCCAGTTCTTGTCCAATCCGTCCAGTTTATATTTTATAGCGTGGTCCTTGATGTATCTCAGGTAAGAGAATTCGATCTCAAGTGAATTGTCTTCAGGTCCGAGTTCGATCTTTTTCAGGCGCAGCAATGAATCGGTGAGCAGGTCCCTGTTCATTACTTTGAACCCGGTGATGTGTACATCCGGGAAGCGGGAATAGTTCAGCCGGACGGACAGCGGATCAAAGGCCGTGATGATGGCAGAAGATCCGAACAGCATTCTTCCGTCTGCCAACACGCAGGAAGATGATAAAACAAAGTAGTCGTTGGTGATGCCATCGTTGCGGTTGAAGGTGACAAATATCTTTTTGCGCAGGTTAATGCGGTAAAGAAGACTGGTGGTGGATCCCCATACATTGCCTGCTCTGTCCTTTTCCAGTGATGCGAAGTAACCGGAAATATTATCCGATGAAGCGATGGTGTTTATCTTTTTTGTGAACCGGTCATACGAAAGGAGGTTAGTGCCTGTGGCAATGATCATTAATGTGTCACTGTAGTCCAGTAAGGAGGAGACCCCTTCCTCGGGAAGTTTATAGGCCCCCTCTGCTTTGGGATGAAAATGCATGACCATTTTATCCGTGGCAGGATCGATAACATAAGCCCCTTCAGAAGAAGTGGCGATCCATACATACCCGTTACGGTCCACGATGATCTTATTGACCTGTGCATCCGGTAACACGGTGATCTTCGTGATGCCGTCATCGAATTTCTTTTTTCCTTTTATGGCATCCCATTTAAAAACACCGACACCCTGCATGCCCAGCCAGAGATTGCCCTGTTTATCGGCTGCGATCTCCCGGACGGTCTTGTTCTGCATGGCCTTCGGGTTATGATATACGGCTGTCCGGGTTTGTTCATCCACTGCGTACAGGCCCGGCTGCGAAGCCAGCCAGATCGTTCGTTCATCACGGCACATATCCCATACGGAAATGAGATTCTTTTCCTCAATACCTTTTATACGGATCGGGATGGGCCGGAGGTTCTTATCATAGCGGTAAAGGCCATCGCCCCAGTATCCTACCAGTATGCTGCTGTCTTTTTCCTGCAGGTAACACAAAGGACTTCCATCACCCGCAGCGCCGGTCGAGCGGTTGATATGACTGATGTTGGTGAAGATCTCTGCCGAAGGATTAAAATGAAACAGGCCATTATTGCCGGTTCCTATCCAGATATTCTTTTCTTTGTCCTCGAACAATTGAGTGATCACCCGGTAGGCAAGGCTCTTTTCATTGCTATACCCGTTATATACCTGTTCAAATCTTTTTTCATTTTCCAGGAAGCGGGCAAATACTTTTACGCCTTTCACCCAGATGGTGCCATCCTGCTGTTCAAAAAAACCGCGTACCTCGTAATAGGTCTTTACATCATTGATAAAACTATGTTCATACAGGATGAATTCATTCTTCTGCAGGTCATAGCAATAAGTGTATGGAACTCCCGGCCCCCATGTATTGAACCATAGGCGTCCTTTACTGTCAAAAAAGAGATTATACGGTTTGATCTTTTGCCCCAGCTTGTCTATCACCGGCAGCTTCTCTGCATTATTGCCATCATAACTGAGTTGCCGGGTGGAGTGATCATATACGGCAATGCCGGCATCCTGTATGCTGATCCAGTATTTCCGGGTGTGTGGCTGCTGTACAAAATCGGCAATACGCCATTCAGGCCTGCGCAAAAAGAAATTATTGACAAAAGAAAATTCATTCTTTTTTTCATTCCATGTCAGCACCTCTTGCCCTGCCAGCAGGAAAAAAATATGACCATCCTGATCTTTGAGCAGCCGTTTGACCGGTGAACGGAGTGAAATATTCTTCTGCGTGGTCACCGTCGCTTCTGTGAAGACAAATGTCCTGGTGTTGAAGATGCCTGTTTTGCCATCTCCCAGCAGCAACCACAGGTTCTGCTTATCATCCATCAGTAGCTGGATAATGGCATTGGAGGGGATGGAGGCGGAATCATTGCTGCGGTGACGAAATAATTTATAACGTATCCCATCATATCGCTGCAGGCCGTCGGTGGTGCCGATCCACATATACCCGTCGGCATCCTGTATTATGGCATTGACCTGGTTGGATATAAGGCCCGATGAACTGGTATAATGGGTGAAGGTATATTGCCGCGGCTCCTGCCCGCCTGCAACAGTGACCAGGAAGATAAGAATGATATTGAACAGATGCTTTGGCAAAAGGCCCGGTTGTATCTTTCAAATATAACCAATGATGCTGCAAAATGCCGGTTTCAGCAGTTGAATTGACAGGAAAGGCGATGGGTTGCGGAAATATGTGCCTGAACCGGGAAGCAGGCAACCTGTATAGACACAATTCGCTCAGTTATTCCGGCAACTCATTCGTTCATTCATTGCTTTTACTTTTCCTGTATTGCAATTTTACTCCATCATTCATTAATTATTAATCATTAAACTCTTTTTATGCAACGGTACAATATCTTTCAGCAGATCCACAAAGGGCTCAGGGCATTATTATATGAAACGGCCCTGCAGGTGCAGCATGCTGATTTCTGGAATGTGGAAGAAGCAGATGACGCCATCGAAAGTATCGAAGAAGTGATCCGTTTATTTGACAAACATGCACACAGCGAGGATACGCTGGTGTTTCCCGCTGTGGAAAAATATGATCCCGCAGTAGCCGATGCTTTCGAGCAGGAACATGTAAAAGATCACCTGCTGGCCAACTTACTGGCAGTATCTATTTCCGGTTACCGCAGCGCTGCTGTGATCACCGAGAAAGCGGAGGCAGGCAGGCAACTGCAAGATGCGTACGCCAAATTCATGATCTTTAACCTGGAGCATATGGCCAAAGAAGAAGAAGTGCTGAACCCGATCCTCTGGCGCCATTATAAAGATGAAGAACTGATGGGCATCACGCAGCAGATCATCTCGAAGATACCGCAGGACTATATGGCCCGCTACAGCAAATGGATGATGCGTGGCCTGAATAATGCTGAGATCACCGGCTGGCTGAAAGATGTAGAGAAGAATGCACCCGAACCTGTTTTCCAGGCTTTGTTTGCTACAGCTGAGCAGGAACTGCCTGAAAGACGTTTTCGCCAGGTGCTCGAAAGCCTGACCGAAGGGGCAATGCTGGCTTAACCATTTACCATTCATTCAAAAACTAACCAACATGAAATACCTTATCTTATTCATGCTTGTAGTGATCTTAAAGGACAGGTGGTCTTCAAGATTACTCAGGCAGAACATCCAGATGGTCTTGTAGGACAAACAGGATATACAGACAGTGTCACCCCGGCGGAAAAGCCGGGTTTTTTTTTGCACAGTTCATGTTAGCGGCAGTACCGATTTTACGGAAGAGTCCAGTAACCACAGAACTTGTAGCCTTGTTTTGTTTTTATGAAAGAAAAAACCTTGTCCATTCCTTCGGTTTCCACCGACCAATCGATTGTCTTAACAAATAGTTGGGTAATTGTTGATTCCTTCAGTTCACGGGAATTAATAATGCAATTGTTTTTGTATAGGGTTTTATTAGTCTCATCATCAAAAAACCGAATCTTTGATTGGTTAAAAAGCCGTGCATTTACAATGGAGTCAAAAATCAACGGGTAGTCGTTGGTCAAAAATTCATCTATAGAAATATAACTAAACTTCGAATATAATTTATCATACCAGATATCAGGATTTTTCTTTTGATAACGTTAAATAAGGAATCTTCCATTTGAGTGTTTGTCGGGCAGCTTGTGCAATGAATACAACTAGTAGACATGTCTTTTATAACTTTCAAGTTACCTGTTAAAACTGCACTTGCAAATACTTTCCACGTTTTTTCAAGTTCTTTGTTTGACAGTGTGAAATTCCCTATAGTATGAGTAGTGTCGATTAAGGCAACGCTGTCTTTGACCGTCTGTTCACTTGTTTTGTGTTCCGAAGAACAAGACAGCATAATTATAGACAAGAAGTATATGAAGATTTTCGGAGGTTTCATAGTATTGCCGCTAACGCCAGTCTGTGAAAAAACTATTCACAGGTGTTGAATAAAAATACAAAAAAGCGGGCAACAGTGCGGGAGTAAAATTGGTCTGAGTGTGTATGAGAATAATAAAAGGAACACCCCGGATACAAATACAGTTTGCCAGTCTGGATGAACCATCGCCGTGATGCGTGTCTCCACGCATCCTCATGTATTTCAAATCACCTCCCACAAGTCTTTCAGAAAAGGGAAGTTCTTTTCATTCAATTCATATAGTGGGCGGAGAGTATTTATAATCACAGGGATCCTTTGCCAGTTGCCAGTGTTCTGCCAGCGGGTTCCTGTGAATATATTTCAGTTTTTGAAAAGCCACTTTACGGATAAATAGCGGAATAGCCAATGAATCCCGTTTCCAGAACCCGTAATTCTTATTGGCCGCATCAACGATATATGATTGTAACCGATCACCTCCTTCTTTACGCAGTATTTCCCTGAAAGTATGGGCTGTATATTTCAAAAATGAACCTTGCTGGCTTTCTTTGCTATTGGGTTCGCTG
>JAEUVK010000084.1 GCA_016787135.1 Chitinophagaceae bacterium
GACGGAGGATGGAATGATACCCGTCGCTTCCCCTCACTCAGCAAGTTTATGGATGGCTCCCGTACGGCTGGTTTTAATGATGTAGATGGGCTCAGGGATATCACACTTGCCCGTTCTGCAGAAACTTACCTGATCGCAGCAGAAGCAAAGATCCGTTTGGCAAAACTGGGTACAGGTACCTATGCGGATGCACTTCCTTATATTAATCCTGTCAGGGCAAGAGCACAATATGTAAATGGAGAAAACCGATCAGTTTATTATGATGGCGGTGCTGCATCCAGTAGTGCTCCGCAAACTATTCCTCCATCATTTTTCCCTGAGAATTCGTATTACGAGTCAAATAATATTCCTTCTACGACCGCTGCTTCGGCAAGCCTCGCAGTTACCAATATTGCAGCATTACCTGCAGCCGATGAATATATCATTACTTTATTAGGCTATTCAGCTCCTTATGACAGAATGTTGTGCTTTTTATTGAATGAAAGATCAAGGGAGTTGGCCGGTGAGTATCTGCGCTGGCAGGATCTGTCACGTACCAAAACACTGGTCGCCCGTGCAAAGGCATTTAATCCTGATGCGGCGCCTAATATACAGGATCGTCATTTGCTGCGCCCGATACCGCAAACTTTCCTGGATGCGATCCAGGCGAATGGCGCACCCTTGACAGCGGCCGAAAAACAAGCAATGCAAAACCCCGGCTATTAAACGTACTGAATAAACGATTTTCGCAAGCAATCGAGGCAATCAAAGAAAAGGGCTCCGAAATAATCGGAGTCTTTTTCATTTTGGAGGTAAGCATCGGCAAATAGCTGCTGTACCGGGCCCATACAATAGTTACTGAATTGACTTTGTAATCTTTATGATTGTATTGTTTTGTTTAATTATTGAATGTGAAAGCAACAATTGATCCAAGGGTATTCTTAGTATTTCAGGATAGCGCAGGATGATGGTTTAAAATTAGCATAATAATATTGACACAATTTTCAAACCCTAATCGCCTGCTATATGAAAGAAGTAACTGCTCTTCGCAGAGGTATGGGCCTGCTCATATGCCTTCTGCTTTTCTCTCTGATCGCCTTTTCGCAAAACAATTTTAAAGTAACTGGTAAAGTAACGGATGAATCCGGTAGTCCTGTTGCCGGAGCTACGGTTCAGGTGAAAGGAACCTCCATAGCTACCGCTACCAAAACTGACGGGACTTATGAGATCACAGCTCCTTCGGGCCGGTCAGTATTGGTTATCTCCCACGTCGCTTTTGCCTTACAGGAAATCTCCATTGCTAACAGGAATGAGATCACGGTGGCTATGCAGCCGGCTGTAGGATCGTTAAGTGATGTGGTGGTAGTAGGCTATGGCACACAGAAAAAAAGTGATGTGACAGGCTCTCTCAGCAGGCTGACCGCTGATGATATCCGTGAACGTCCCACACAAAATCTTTTACAGGCAGTGCAGGGTAAAGCGGCCGGCGTACACGTGACATCAAACAACAAACCCGGGGAGTTGCCTATTGTGCGCATTCGGGGCAACCGTTCAATCAATGCTTCAAACGATCCTCTTTATGTAATAGACGGGATCCCGATCATCAATTCGCTTGGCGTCAATTCTTTTACTATGAGCGATATCAACCCTAACGATATTGCCTCTATTGAAATATTAAAGGATGCATCTGCTACGGCTATCTATGGATCAAGAGGTGCGAATGGTGTGGTGCTGATCACTACCAACAAAGGAAAAAAGGGCCGTGTTTCGATCAATTACAGTAGTTCCATTTCCCTGGATTCGTATAAATCGCTGACCGAATGGATGAATGGAGGTGAGTTCATCGATCGCTGGCGGCTGAGCCAAATAAACGGAAGGCAGTATCATGCTATTACCAATAACAGTGATTTTACCCTGCCGGCAAAAATCTGGTATCCTAACCCGAAAGATGATTCAACGATGATCGGCACTTCTGACCCCACTGCAATTGCGGCAGTTATGAAAGGGTATGAATGGAATACAGATGGCACCGTTAAGATGCGTGCAACAACACCCGAAGAACAGGCCATGGGATGGCCCGCAATGGTTCCTGTTTATAACTCCGGTAATATTCCTACTTATGATTGGATAGGAGATGCTACGCGGCAGGGCGTTGCACAGAATCATCAAATTTCCGTTACTTCCGGCTCTGATATATCCCGCCTTGCTATTTCACTTAACTACTATGATCAAAAAGGCGTCCAAAAGGACCAGGATTATAAACGGTATAGCGCCAATCTCAGTGGTGATATTTCCCCAAACAAATGGTTCACGTTAGGCACTTCGATCATAGCATCGTTCTCTGTTCAGAATTTTGGCATTCAGGCTCCCAATACTTCCAATACAGGATCAAAAGACCTGTATTCCCGTGCTACTGATATGTTCCCTTATGCATCTCCAAAAAATGCGGCCGGGGCATGGATACCTAATGCGGGAGGTAACCTGAATCTCTGGAATCCGTTAATAGATATTGATCAGTCAAAGAATGAAAGAAGATCGACAGCGGTGCTGGCCAACCTTTTCGCGGAAATAAAATTCACTCCCTGGTTAAGATATCGTGTGAACTTTGGCCCGCAATACAGGCAATTCCGTTCTGGTACCTGGACAGGTCCCACCGCAACAAGTCATCTTAAATCACCCAACACTGCCGGTTATGCTACGCAGGATAATTTTTCATGGGTGGTGGAAAACCTGCTTTACTTCGATAAGACTTTTGCCAGTGATCATAAAGTGGGTCTGACATTGTTACAATCAGCACAGAAGTCAAGAAGAGAAAATAGCAGTATCAGCGTTACAGGTCTTATCAACCCGCTCAGTTTATTTTATGATGTAGCGTCCAACACGGCCGGGAATCCAGGCTATGGAACCGGTTTTACCGAGAATACGCTTACATCTTTCATGGGTCGTGTGAATTATACCTTTAAAGATAAATATGTGCTGACAGCTTCCGGCAGGGCCGACGGATCTTCCGTACTGGCGCCTGGGCATCAATGGGACTTCTTTCCATCGGCAGCTCTTGCATGGAAAATGCAGGAAGAAGGATTTATCAAATCAATTGGCTGGATCAATGAGCTGAAACCGAGGATCAGTTATGGTGTAGTCGGAAACTCATCAGTTGATCCCTATACGACTTCCGGCCCGCTGAGCAGGAATCCTTATGCTTTCGGTTCTGTCGCTGCTATCGGTTACCTGGCACAGCTGGCGAAGAACCCTCTTTTGAAATGGGAAGAAACAGAAGAGGTCAATCTCGGGCTTGACTTTACACTGCTAAAAAATCGTTTATCTGGTTCCATTGAGGTGTATCAGCAAAACACTTCTGACCTCATTTTCCGGAGATCGCTTCCTGCTGTATCCGGTTATGTTGAAAAATTTGAGAATATCGGCAAAACAAAAAATAAAGGCATTGAGATAACGATCTCAGCCACTCCTGTAAAGAAAGGGGATTTTAGCTGGAATGTAGATGTCAACTGGTCGAAGAATAAAGAGCAGATCGTGGAATTGATAAACGGAAAGCAGGATCTTGTAGCGAATCTTTTATTTATTGGTCAGCCTACGCAGGTATTTCGTCAATATGCAAATGCAGGCATTTGGGGCAATTCACAAAAAGACCTTGAGGAGATGGCCAAGTTCAATGCCAATGGTACACTGTTCCGTCCCGGTACTGTCAGGGTAGTAGATCAGAATGGCGATTATAAGATCGATGGATCGGATCTGGTTATCCTTGGTACTGTCCGGCCTAAATGGACAGGCGGCATCACCAATACGTTCAACTATAAGAATTGGTCATTGACCTCTTTCATCTATTTCCGTTGGGGACAGACCTATTTCGGAGGCTACCCCAACCTGGTCAATACGGTAGGAATCAACAACACTTATCCTAATGGCCGTGTAGAAAAAGATGTATGGTCGTGGACTAAACAGGATGCCCGGTGGCCCATGCCTAACTCCGGTAATGTGACCAATACAACTTCAGCTATGCAATACAATAACGGTTCGTTTGGCGTGATCAGGAATATATCGGTTTCTTACACTGTTCCCCGCAATGTGATCGAAAAACTTACTCTCAAAGAAGTGGTAGTGAATTTCCAGGTGCTAAATCCACTCATGTTTGGCAAGGAGGTAGTGAAGTGGGGATTGAACCCCGACGATGATACGAACTGGAGTATCGCTTCTTCGAACACAAATCCATTAGGAGGAACGAATAATAATACCATACTGCCGCAAAGTTTTGTGATCGGAATCAGGGCAGGTTTTTAATCTTAACCATTAAAAAGCATTTTATGAAACACAGCATAAAAAAAATCATTCTGATCCCGGTGTTGATGGTATGCATGATTACATCTTTTATTTCCTGCAAGAAATTTCTGAAAGAAAAACAGGTGTCCAACCTTACCCAGGATTATTATAAAGATGAGAACGGGCTCAATGCCCTAATTAACGGATTGTATGTCTATGCCCGTGTAAAACACGAATGGGACGGCAACGGGTCAAAACTGATCGAACCCGAAACAGATGCATATATGCACCAGGATGTGAATCTGGCCCGTATCACCAGCGCCGCTTATGGAAATAATACCAGTACGATCGCCGGCAATGTCAATAATTTTATCGGCGCCGCCAATTCCAACTATGCACCCATGGGTGCTTATCCCCATATCAATAACTGTAATATCGCATTGGATGCGATAGATAACATTAAACCGGGTAAGTTCGGCAGTGATGAAACGTTCCGGAAAACAAGGAGATCGGAGATCCTTTTCCTGAGAGCATGGGCATACTACCTCATATCTAATCAACTTGGCGATGTGCCCCTGTTGCTTACACCCAAATATGAAGACAATGGTGTGTATTATTATCCGAAGGCCAAACTGGAAGATATTTATAAGCAGATCATCGCAGATGTACGTTATGCTTACGAAAACCTTCCTGCTACGACAACTGACCGGGGAAGGATAACCAAATGGGCAGCAGGTCATTTTTTGGCTAAGCTATATCTTAACAGGGCACAGGCGGCAGGCTATGCTAACAGCAGCGAGCCGCATCTAAAGATGCTATACAAAGGAAATGTGACAACAGATCTTGATTCGGTGATAACGATCGCTTCAGAAGTGATCACGGGCAAAGGAGGAGCAGCTGCTCTCGCTCCTGATTACTGGACACTGTTCAATCCTGCAGTATCTGAAGGAGCTTCTGTCTCCGGTGAGGTGTTGTGGTCGGCACAATTTGATATCAACACGTCCCTCGATGGCCGCTTTGGAGGCAACCGTTCCTGTAATTATCACACCGGCGACTATACTGCCAATACCGGCGTGACACGTGCTATGGCCTATGGAAGACCGTTCTCTACTTATAAGCCTACCGACTGGGCTTATGATAATTTCCATGACAAGGTAAATGACTCACGCTATTATAAAACATTCCAGTATGAGTATATAAGCAATATGGCAACCAACAGCACATCTTACGCATGGAGTGCAGCAACAGCAGCATGGTGGAATGCAAATAAGCCTGCCAGCGAACCAACCGTTACATCGGGAAGCCGCAGAATACTGAATGGTCAGCGTGCTCTTATCTATATCGAAAATCAGCGAAGCGAAGCGATCGATTCTATGCGGGCGATGAGCCAACCTTACCAGCTGATGGCAAGGTGGGTTCAATCTTCTACATCAGGCAAATATTATTACCGGTTGAACGCTGTGAACGGTGCCTCGATAGGACTGGCCAATACTACAAGGAACATTTATTTATCTTCTAAAAAATTTGTTGACCCGACCAGAGGCGGCAGCAGTGATGAAGCAAATTTTAACTCTGAGTCCGGCACCCGTGATGCTATCCTGATGAGATTGGCAGAAACCTTCCTCATCAGGGCAGAGGCTTATGGCAGAAAAGGGCAATATTCTTCAGCGGTGACGGATATTAATGTAGTCAGGCAAAGGGCTTCTTATAAGGGAGGCGAGAACCGTCCTAAAGTGCTGGTGGAATGGGAGCCACAGGCTGCAGGATTAACGGCAGCGGAAAAAAATGCTCCTTACCCTGCAGATGGAAGTTCCGTTGCTAAAATGGCAATAACCGAGAACATTTTTACGCCTGGTACCCCGGAGGCTACTGCAGAAGGATATATTCCTGTCATTACCTCCAAAGCCGATATGTTCATTCATTTTATTTATAATGAAAAAGCAAGAGAGTTTTTATCAGAAGGCATCAGTTGGGAAGACCAGCATAATGCGGGCATACTGTATGATCGAGTGGTGTACAGTAACCAGATGGCTTCTGACAGAACAGGTCTGTGGCCGATAGCCACGAACGTAGAGGGTGGTAACGGGCAGAACGGCAACGGTAAAGGCCAGTATCAAAAGTTTTACACTTTCCGTCCCTGGCCTAATGCTTACCTCGTTCAGTTGACCGATCCGGAAGGTAAAGTACTGGATGCAGCTGCTATTGCTGCATATCAGAACCCGGGATATTGATCTTTTTCGCAAGCAATCGAGGCAATCAAAGAAAAGGCCCCATTGTAACCGGGGTCTTTTCGTTTACTAACTCAACAGATTAACATAAGAACTAATACCTTTCAGCAATTATTTACGTGGTTATGAAAAGAAATAGTTTACTACTGCTCACCGGCGGCCTCGTCCTGGCAGGCAACCTGTATGCCCAGCCAAAGACAGGCAATGATGTAACTGCTCCCCTGCATGCTATGAAACCTGATTACCCGGTTCCCTATGAACCTATGAGTAAAGAAGGGATAAAAAAAGTGCTGGATAAAGTATTTAATTATCTCGATGCCGTCACGCCGGCACTGATGATCAATAAACAAACCGGGGAAGAGGTAAATGATATTTCAAAACTGGATACCAGTACAGCGGTGAAGCAAGGCGATTTTCGCCTGACTAGTTATGAATGGGGAGTTACGTATACAGGTATGTTGCTGGCAGGGGAAATGACAGGGGACAAACGCTATACTGACTATACACAGAAACGGTTTGCCTTCCTGGCTCAATGGATTCCAGCGGTAAAGAAACTGGTGGATGCAGGAGCTTATAAAGGGAATAATTATCCTTTTAAACAACCGATCGAGCCTAAAGCGCTGGACGATGCAGGCGCTGTTTGCGCAGCGATGATCAAAGCGCAAACAGCAGGTATTAACAATAATCTTCGTCCATTGATTGACAGCTATATTGATTTTGTGGCGAACAAAGAGTACCGGCTGGCCGACGGCACATTAGGAAGGGTGCGTCCGCAAAAAAACACTTTGTGGCTGGATGATCTTTACATGGGTGTACCGGCATTAGCACAGATGGGAAAACTCACCGGCAATAAAAAATATTATGATGACGCCGTAAAGCAGGTAAAGCAGTTTGCACAACGGATGTTCAACAAGGAGAAAGGCGTTTATATGCATGGATGGGTAGAAAGTATGGAAACGCATCCGGAATTTCGCTGGGCTAGAGCCAACGGCTGGGCGATCATGGCAAAAGTGGAACTGCTGGATGTATTGCCGGAAAATCATCCGGGAAGAAAATTTGTACTGGATCAGTTGAAAGCACACGCCAAAGGAATAGCATCGTACCAGAGTGGCAGTGGCTTCTGGCACCAGTTGCTGGACAGAGAAGATTCTTATCTGGAGACATCGGCTACTGCGATCTATGCGTATTGCATTGCTCATGCATGCAATAAAGGCTGGCTGGATCCCGTCACGTATGCACCAATGGCGATGTTGGCCTGGAATGCGGTGGCTACTAAAGTGAATGATAAAGGACAGGTGGAGGGAACCTGTGTGGGTACAGGGATGGCCTTTGATCCTGCATTTTATTATCACCGCCCGGTCAATGTATTTGCAGCGCATGGATATGGACCGGTACTGTTGGCAGGGGCCGAGATATACCGGATGATGGAAAAGAACCCGTTCATGATCAATGACAGTTCGTTACAGTATTATAAGTGAATAGTGAATGGGTAACAGTGAATGATGATGAATTACCTCAGCTTTGATAATCATATATAATTATAATGGTCGGAAGTGAAATAATAATCTTCAGGGCTTCTGCTTTTGTTACAATGTTTGCTTTCCAGGTATTGCAGGCACAGCAAACGTCTTTCAAGTTTGATTTTGGCGCCGGTAAAACAGCACCGGGTTATATACAAGTAACCCCTGAGACCAAATTTAGTTATCAAACCGGTTATGGCTTTGACCGTGGATCTGAATTGGAGTCAATAGACCGCGGAGGTAATACATTGACAGGCGATTTCATCACTTCAAAAAAACCATTTTACTTTTCTGTCAAACTGCCCGATGGTAATTATGATGTCAAACTATTACTGGGTGACACAAAAGGCACATCAGCCACGACAGTAAGAACAGAATGCAGGCGTTTAATGTTAGAGAATATACGCACTGCCAACGGAAAAGTTGTTACTCAGACATTCACTGTACACGTGAAAGATAGCCTGGTACGGGATGCAGCAGGAACGGTGATCAGCCGGGTACGGTTAAAACCAAGAGAATCGGAATACCTGCACTGGGATAATTTGCTGACCATCGAATTTAATGATTCACTGCCGAAAGTATGCGCAGTAGAAATTATACCGAACAAAACAGCTACTACTATTTTTCTCGCCGGTAATTCTACTGTCGTAGATCAGAGCCGCGAACCCTGGGCAGCATGGGGACAAATGATCCCCTGCTTTTTCATTGCCGGGAAAGTAGCGGTTGCCAACTACGCAGAAAGCGGGGAGGCGCTGAACTCTTTTCTCAGTGCCCGGCGTTTGCAGAAGATATTGAGTATAATGAAGCCGGGGGATTACCTGTTCATTGAGTTTGGCCATAATGACCAGAAGCAAAAAGGAGAAGGGGTCGGCCCTTTTACATCGTATAAAAAGAATTTGCAGCTATACATCAGGGAAGTAAAAGATAAAGGCGGTATCCCTGTACTGGTAACATCCATGCACCGCCGTAATTTTGATTCAACAGGTCATATCAATAATACACTGGGCGATTATCCTGACGCTGTCCGGCAAACAGGCAAGGAGGAAAATGTAGCCGTTATAGATTTGAATGCAATGAGTAAAACATTGTATGAATCGTGGGGGCCGGAAAAGTCTATTAAGGCGTTTGTACATTACCCGGCGAATACATTTCCCGGGCAGAAGGAAGAACTAAAGGATAATACCCATTTCAGTCCTTATGGCGCCTATGAGTTAGCTGCATGTATCGTGAGCAGCATCCGGAAGCAGAATTCACCATTGTCAAAATTTATCAGGAAAGATGTGCCGTTGTATGATCCTGCCAAACCGCCGCCATTCGAAGAATTCTACTGGCCGCAAAGCTCTTTTATGGGCTCTGTAAAGCCGGATGGTAATTAATTAATATGAAAAGGTTTTTTGCTTATACTATTCTCGTGCCGGCATTTCTCTTTGCCATAGCTGCTCATGCTCAATCTCCCGTCATCCATGTAGATCTTAATAAAGAGACCGGCGACATGACACCCATCTGGGCATGGTTCGGGTATGATGAACCGAACTATACCTATATGAAGGACGGGAAGAAGCTGTTGTCGGAGATCGCTGCGTTAAGTCCTGTTCCTGTTTTTGTGCGGGCACATAACCTGCTGACCACCGGTGACGGAACACCGGCATTGAAATGGGGATCTACCAATGTGTACACTGAAGATGAACAAGGCAAACCTGTCTATTACTGGAAGATCGTTGACAGCATCTTCGATACATACATACAAAGAGGAATGAAACCGCTGGCGCAAATCGGGTTTATGCCGGAAGCATTATCATCCAAACCACAACCTTATAAACATAACTGGCGGCCTGGTGCACCTTATAAAGAAGTGTTCACCGGCTGGGCTTACCCACCGAATGATTATGATAAATGGAGAGAGCTGATCTATCAATGGGCGAAGCACTGCGTGGAGCGATATGGAAAAAAAGAGGTGGAAAGCTGGTGGTGGGAAGTTTGGAATGAACCCAATATTCCTTACTGGCAGGGAACCGTTGAGGAATATTGTAAACTGTATGACTATGCTGCCGATGGTTTACTGAAAGCTTTACCAACTGCCAGGATCGGGGGATGCAATATTACAGGAGGCGGATCGAAGTTTTTAAAAACCTTCATTGAACATTGTTTGAATGGTACAAACTACGCTACCAGTAAAAAGGGTTCTCCGCTGCACATGATTTTGTATCACGCCAAAGGACAACCAAGGGTGATAAACGGAACAGTAGTGATGAATGTGGGAACGCAGATGCGCAATATCCGCGATGCAATGATGACCATCAATGAGTATCCTTCACTCAAACAGCTTCCGCAGGTGATCGGGGAATCCGATCCGGAAGGTTGTGCCGCCTGCGGCATGAGTACGAATCCGGAGAATGCTTATCGTAACGGCACGATGTATTCAAGTTATACGGCTGCTTCGTTTGCAAGGAAGTATTTACTGGCCGATTCATTCAAAGCGAACCTTGTCGGTGCAGTGTCGTGGTCTTTTGAGTTCGAAAACCAACCCTGGTTCGCTGGCTTTCGTGATCTTGCTACCAACGGCGTTGATAAACCTGTATTGAATGTGTTCCGTATGTTCGGTATGATGAAAGGAAAGCGGGTAAATGTAACAGGCAACAGGATGTATGATCTGAAAACATTTGTTGATTCAAGTGTGAGAGGATTGCCGGACATTGGAGCAATTGCTGCAAAGGATGGACGCTCAGTAATGATTATGGTTTGGAACTATCATGATGAAGATATTCAGGTGCCTATAGATAAGCCGACGCCTGCAGATAAAATCACAATTAATGTGGATGGATTACCGTCTGCAACTATTAACATAACCGAGTATCGCATAGATAAATTACACAGCAATTCTTATGAAGCATGGAAGGAGATGGGTTCGCCCCAACATCCAACATCAGCACAAATAGCAGAATTGGAAAAGGCCGGTCAATTGCAAATGCTGTATAAACCGGGGAAATTAAAAGTATCGGGTAGAATGTACCTGAACATTAGTTTACCACGACAGGGAGTTTCATTAATTAAAATGGATTGGTAAAATAATTACTGATATTCAAGCATGATATTATGAAACGGTTTATGATCAGTATAGTATTGTTCGCCGCTACACTTACAGTTCATGCGCAGATCGGCAAACGATTTCCTTCTGAGCGAAAGGAGATCAAAGACCCCATTACCGGCGCCAGGCTTGTTTTCCTGACGAGCACACAAAGCGGGGATTCAAAAATTTACCAGACGCATAACCAATGGACATCTGACGGTGAATGGCTGATCTTCCGTTCCGGCCGTGTAAGAGGCGAGGCGATGGCTGTGAACGAGAAAACGGGAGAGATGGTGGAGGTGACAGAAGGTGGTTATACCGGCATGCTGAACATTGCACGCAAATCAATGAAATTATATTTCATGCGTTTGGCAAAGAATGATACGATCCCGGTCACTCCCGGCGACACAGCAAGACGGCGTGTACAAAGACCTGTGCAGATCATAGAAGTGGATCTCGCAAAATTATTTGCAGACAGCAAAGCCGGCACATTAAAAAAGGCTGACGCCTATCAGCGTATATGTGGCACCACACCCAAAGAACTGGGTGCAGGAGGTGATATGGCATTGGACGGAGATGAAGAATGGGCCTACTTCCGTGTGGGATTGCAGGAAGCAGCCAAACATCTGGCGCCCGGAACTCAGATCGAAAAGAACTTTGGGCCAAGGAATATGGGTGCAGGCCCGTCAGGTATTGCAGGCATGAATATTCATACAGGCGAAATAAAATATGTGGTGTCAGTGCCCTTTCAGGTCGGGCATATTCAAACGAATCCATGGATGCCCGGTGAAATTGTTTTTTGCTGGGAAACAGGAGGTAAGTCACCGCAGCGAACATGGACCGTCAGGAGTGATGGCACAGGTCTTCGTCCGTTGTACCCCGAATCGGAATATGAATGGGTAACGCATGAAGCGGTGATCTCTAAAGACGAAGTGGCTATTGCGATTATGGGACATCGTAAAATAGGGAAGGCAGATACAACAGGCACCGGTGTCGGGGGTGCTAATCCTGGTCAGGATCCTGCATGGGGCCCTTCGGGGACAAGGGAAAAACCAACAGGACTGGGTATTGTGAACCTCCGTACCAGGGAAATCTACATTGCAGGGCAAACAAAAAAAGGAAGCGGTTTGTGGCATGTGACAGGATCTGCCGACGGAAGATGGGCCGTGGGAGATGACTTTGCACGCAATATTTACCTGATAGATCGTCATACAAACGAAATGATCCTGTTATCTGCAGGACATAAACCAACGGCCGCCGATCATCCGCACCCAACCATGAGTGCCGACGGAACAAAAATTCAGATTCAATCAGCAATGCTGTCGGCTGACAACCGGTCTATGAATATCTGCATCATTTACCTGCCGGAAGAATGGCTGAAACGGAAGTACTAAATTGTTGAAACTATATGAAAAGGAAATTTTTTTCAGTATTGGCGATTGGTATAGCAGTAAGTAACGTTCTCTTTGCACAAAAAGATACAGTATTCAAAGCAACAGGTAATCCCATTATCACGCATAAGTTCACGGCTGACCCAGCCGCCATGGTGTATAAAGACAAAGTATATTTATATACAGGTCATGATGTGGCGCCGTCGAGGGAAAACAGGTATGTCATGCATGAGTGGTTGTGTTTTTCCACCAGTGATATGATCAATTGGACCGAACACCCTTCACCTCTGGATACAAAGGCATTCAAATGGGCTAAAGATGATGCATGGGCCAGCCAGGTGATTGAACGTAACGGAAAGTTTTACTGGTATGTGGCCATTACGCATGATAGTACACGTAGAGGCAAAGCCATTGGTGTGGCCGTGTCCGACAGCCCGACGGGCCCTTTCAGGGATGCGAGAGGTTCCGCCCTTATCACCAATGACATGACCACGGAAGCTAAGATCAGCTGGGATGATATTGACCCCACTGTTTTTATTGATGACAACGGACAGGCTTATCTTTTCTGGGGCAATACCACACTGCATTATGTAAAACTGAAAGAGAATATGACCGGGATGGACGGGGATTTTAAAAAGATCGAATTGCCAAAGTTCACCGAAGCGCCATGGGTGCATAAACGAAATGGCTGGTATTATCTTTCCTATGCGTATGAATTTCCTGAAAAGATAGCCTATGCCATGAGCAGGAGTATTGAAGGGCCCTGGAAATACAAGGGTATATTGAATGAGATAGCAGGAAATTCTAATACGAATCACCAGGCTATTATCGAGTTCAAAGGCAAATGGTATTTTATTTATCATAATGGCGCCCTGGTGCCGGATGCCGGCAGCTTTCACCGTTCTGTGTGTATTGACTACCTGTATTATAACCCCGATGGGACTATGAAGCGAGTGCTGATGACATCAGAAGGGGTACGCTCTGCTAACGATAAATCCAGGGGGCTTTTCGGCCGCTGACACAGGCTTTTTTCCCTGCATTTCCGGCAGGACTGTACAGGATACCGGATAGCCTGTTATGACTTTACTTTATAGCCTAAAGATTGCCAGGTATGAAAGCCATATCTTATCGCCTTTTTATTTGCCTCCTTATTGCAGTACTTGTCCTGTCTTCAAAGTTCTTATTAGCGCAACCCGTTATGGAAACTGGTGGCCAGAAAATGCCGGATGAATGGATAGACAAAAGCACCGGTCACAAGATCATCAAACTGACAAGACGGGAAGGAAACAATACAAGTTTTTATTTTCATAATAACCCTTTCGTAGGTAATAAGATGATCTTTTACGGAACGGATTACCAGAATACAAAGAACAATGATTCCGTCAAACAGGAGATCAGTAACATCACAGCCGGAAACCGCCAGATATATAGTGTTGACCTGAAAACATTGCAGATCGAAAGACTGACAAACCAGCGGTTGCCCATGAATGGCGAGATCGTGGCCCCGAAGACCAATAAAGTATATTACCAGATAAAGGATAGTGTGTTTGCCACGGACATCGGCTCAAAGAAAACAGAGCTGGTATTCGTTTTTCCTGCTGATTTCAAAGCAAGCATCACCACTGTCAATGCGAATGAAACGTTGCTGGCAGGCGCCTGGAGCAGTGATGCGGAAAAAGAGATATTCCGGAATAACCCGAATAAGTCCAGCTATTTCAACCTGATCTACGAAGCAAAGCTTCCCCGCACATTATTTACGGTGAATGTAAAGACCAAAGAACTGGTGAAGCTGTTTTCCGACAGCGCCTGGCTCAATCATGTACAGTTCTCGCCAACGGATCCGGAGCTTTTGATGTTTTGTCATGAAGGTCCCTGGCATAAAGTGAACAGGATATGGACGATCAATATTCAATCGAAAGAAGTGAAACTGATGCATAAGCGGACGATGGATATGGAGATCGCCGGGCATGAATGGATAAGTCCTGACGGTAAAACGATCTGGTTTGACCTGCAGCAGCCGCGCAGCGTTACATTTTTTGTAGCCGGTGCAGATATAAAGACCGGAAAGGAAATAAAATATTCACTGACCCGTGACGAATGGAGCATACATTTTAATACTTCCCGTGATCAGAAATTGTTTGCAGGTGATGGTGGCGACCCCGGGCAGGTGGCAAGAGCCAAAGACGGGCGGTGGATCTATTTATTTACACCTGATGGTGATAAGTTTGTTTCAAAGAAGCTGGTGAACATGCAGCATCATAATTACAGGCTGGAGCCTAATGTGCACTTTTCACCGGATGGGAAATGGGTGATCTTTAGGGCGAATTTTGAAGGAAATACAAATGTGTATGCAGTGGAGGTGGGCCCCTGAAGGGGAGTTTGCTGAAGCACAGTCCTCGCTTTTCGATTACTCCGCAACTAATTCGGAGTAATCGTAAATGCTCAGATGAGATATAAAGGTGATGTGGTAGTGATGAAGATTGGTAAAGAGGTGCAGCACCGTCCCTTCTCTTTTGGAGAAGGGATAAGAGGGATGAGGCCGTAATTTGGTAGCTTGCCTAAAATAATATCGTAATGAAAAAAGTATTTCCTGTCTTCATTCTGCTATGTGTTTCATTTTTTTCCTTCGGACAAAATAGCGATTATGCTTACCGGGCTGTTCCGTTTACCAGTGTTAAACTGACGGATAAGTTCTGGTTACCGCGTATCCAGACAAATCATACTGTAACCATACCGGCATCATTTGAACGCTGTGATAAAACGGGCCGTATAAAGAATTTTTTGATGGCGGCGGCAAAGAGCGGTAAGTTCTGCACTACCTATCCTTTTGATGACACGGATATTTATAAAACCATCGAGGGGGCTTCGTTTTCATTGAGTCTTTTTCCTGATAAAAAACTGGAAGCATATATTGATTCACTGGTTGTGATCATTGGTAATGCACAGGAGCCGGATGGTTATTTATATACGGCAAGAACGATTGATCCGTTGCATCCGCATAACTGGGCGGGAAATGAAAGATGGGTGAAGGAAAGGGAACTAAGCCATGAGTTATATAATTCCGGTCATTTGTATGAAGCCGCCGCCGCGCATTTTCAGGCAACAGGAAAAAGAAACCTGCTGAACATCGCATTGAAGAATGCTGATCTGGTTTGTTCTGTTTTCGGACATGATAAGAAACATGTAGCTCCTGGCCACCAGGTAGTGGAAATGGGTTTGGTGAAGCTCTATCGCATTACCGGTAAAAAGGAATATCTCGAAACAGCAAAATATTTTATTGAAGAAAGAGGGCATTATACAGGGTATGATGCAAAAAATAAAGATCTCTGGAAGAACGGCGCTTACTGGCAGGATCATATTCCTGTAGTGGATCAGAAAGAAGCAGTCGGCCATGCGGTTCGTGCCGGTTATTTATATGCTGCGGTGGCCGATATAGCGGCTTTGACAGGTGACCGGCAAATGCTGAATGCGATTGACAGTATCTGGATGAATGTAGTATCTAAGAAATTGTATGTACAGGGTGGGGCCGGTGCTATTGGCAGCGGCGAACGATACGGGGAGGATTATGAATTACCCAATGCAACGGCTTATAATGAAACCTGTGCAGCCATTTCCAATGTGTATTGGAATCAGCGGATGTTCCAGTTGCATGGAGAATCAAAATATATTGATGTACTGGAAAAGATCTTGTACAACTGCCTGATCTCCGGTGTAGGTTTGGATGGCAAATCCTTTTTCTATACCAATGCGATGCAGATACGGAATTCGTATAAACATAAAGATATGGAAGGGGAACGTTCCGGCTGGTTTGAATGTTCCTGCTGCCCGACCAATATCTGCCGGCTGCTGCCTTCCGTTCCCGGGTACATATATGCACAAAGAGAAGATAAAGTTTTTGTCAATTTATTTGTGAACAGCGATGCCTTGTTAACTATTGCAGGCAAGCCCGTCACTATCAGCCAGCAGAATAATTATCCCTGGGATGGCGACCTGAAATTTACCGTCTCGCCGAAATCTTCTCTTGCCTTTTCACTGATGATGCGGATACCGGGATGGACGCAGAATGCAGCCATTCCCTCTGATCTGTATTCATTCCAAAGCACTTCAGATAAGAGAACGATCATTACGATCAATGGCAGCCCTGTGGACTATAAAGTGGAGAACGGATATGCTGTGTTAAGCCGTACCTGGAAAAAAGGAGATGTTCTGGAGGTGAAACTGCCGATGGAAGTACGCAGGGTCATCGCTCATGAGAAACTGGGCGATGATATTGGTAAAGTGGCATTGCAACGTGGCCCCATTATGTATTGTGCCGAGTGGCCTGACAATAACGGAAAAGTGTCCAATATCATATTGCCGGGCAATACTTCTTTTACAGCCGAATACAAAGCGGATATGCTGAATGGTGTCCAGGTGCTAAAAGCAGAAGCCATTGCTGTTATCACGGATGAGAAAGAGAATAAAGTGACCACGGTAAAACGGCCCTTTGTTGCCATACCTTATTATTCATGGGCCAACAGGGGCAGGGGTGAAATGACCGTTTGGTTCCCGGAAAAAATAAAGGATATAGAGATATTGACTCATTAATTGGTAATCATGTACAAAAAGATCATTTCATTTTTTCTTGTTATCACCGTTGTATCAGAAGCGGGTGCACAGGTCAGGTGGCCTGCAGTGACAAAAACGATGAAGCCATGGACAAGATGGTGGTGGGAAGGCAGCGCTGTGAATAAGAAAGATCTGACCTGGAACCTGGAACAATACCAGAAGGCCGGGTTAGGCGGAGTAGAGATAACGCCGATCTATGGTATATACGGATACGAAAAGCAGTTCATCAACTTTTTGTCGCCGCAGTGGATGCAGATGCTGGTGCATACGCTGAATGAATCCAAACGGCTGGGAATAGGCGTTGACCTGGCCAATGCCACCGGCTGGCCCTTTGGTGGTCCCTGGACAACGGAAGCAGATGCCAGTAAATCGGTCCAATATAAAATATACACTGTTAACGGCGGCGAAAAACTAAAGGAGCCGGTTGAATATAAATGGGAGGCCTGGGTAAGAACAGCCAATAACAAGCCGGCAGGTATTGATACTATCCTGAGGCCGGTTTATACGAATAAGAATCTGCAGGCTCTCGCATTGGACCAGATACAATATCCCGGCAAGTTGCCTTTGATTACACTGGTAGCTTACTCAGAGGGTAAGACAATTGATCTCACACCGAATGTGGATGCTGCCGGTAACCTGAACTGGACAGCTCCGTCCGGTACATGGACCCTGTATGCCTTATTTGAGAACCTGCATGGCAAAATGGTTGAAAGGGCGGCGCCGGGCGGCGAAGGCTATGCGATTGATCACTTCTCAGCTACTGCAGCAAAGAACTATTTTAAAAAATTTGATGAAGCTTTCAAAGGATATGATCTTTCCTACCTGCGCGGCTTCTTCAATGATTCGTATGAAGTGGATGATGCACGAGGGCAGGCCAACTGGACCACAGGCTTTTTTGCAGAATTCAGGAAGCGAAAAGGATATGATCTGAAAGAACACTTACCGGCTTTGTTTGGAAAAGATGTAGCCGACAAGAACAGCCGGGTGATCTACGACTATCGTTCGGTAATTGATGAACTGATACTGGAAAACTTTACCAAAGAGTGGAAAAAATGGGGAGCGTCAAAAGGAAAGATTTTGCGCAACCAGTCGCATGGGTCGCCTGCGAATACACTGGACTTATATAGTGTAGTGGATATTCCGGAAACGGAAGGCAACGATATCCTGCGTTTCAAGTTTGCCACCTCCGCGGCCAATGTGACCGGAAAGAAATTAGTTTCATCAGAATCTGCTACCTGGCTGAATGAACATTTTCTCTCTTCATGGGGCGATGTAAAGAAAGCGATTGATCTTTATTTCCTTGGCGGTGTGAATCATATCTTTTATCATGGTACGGAGTATTCACCGAAAGAGGCACCGTGGCCGGGCTGGTTGTTCTATGCGGCCGTGCATTTTCAACCCACCAACCCGCAGTGGAAGGATTTTCATGCGTTGAATACATACATCACAAGGACCCAGAGTTTTTTACAACAGGGCAAACCGGATAATGATGTGTTGCTGTATTACCCGCTGGCCGATCGTTATTCGGAGCCAGGGAATGCCTTACTGCAGCATTTTGATGGTATGGAAAGGAATTTCGAGAGAACTGAATTCGAGCATGTATCCAAATGGATGCTGGAGAAGGGATACAGCTTTGACTTCTTTTCAGACAGGCAGTTGCAAAATTTTACTGTTTCAGGAAATAAGATAATAAGTGGAAGTAATACATATAAAACCATCCTGCTTCCGGCCAATAAACTACTCCCGGTAGCCAGTCTGAAAAAGATAACCGAATTGGTCCGCCGTGGAGCTACGGTTGTTTTTTATAAGAATGCGCCTGCCGATATTCCTGGTCTTGCAGGATTGCAGGAGCAAAGAAAGCTTTTTACAGACCTTATGGAGCAATTGAAATTCACTGCAGATGATCAGGTGCCCGGTACATCTTTGGTCATGGCTAAGGCTGGTGCAGGGGTGATCTATCAGGGTGATGATCTTACTCTTTTACTAGAACGGGCTTATGTAGGTAAAGAAAAGATGGCTGACAAAGGTCTTCAGTTCATAAAAAGAAAGAATGCGGATGGCAGCATCATTTATTTTATTACGAATACATCGGGTAAAGCGGTCAACGACTGGATACCGGTAAAAGTGGAAGCAACGAATATTGCCCTTTTCAACCCGATGACCGGTAAGTCGGGTATCGCCAAACAACGTAAACCCAGTTGGCTGGAACCACTGGAAGTGTGGGTACAGTTGGAGCCTTATGAGTCGGTAATACTGCAATGCTATAAGCAAAAGAAAGCAGGGACAGCTTATCCTTATTTTGAAGCTGCGGGAGATAAAACTGAAATAGCCGGCGACTGGACTATCGAATTTTTAAATGGCGGCCCTATGCTCCCGGCAAAAACTTCAATTACTAAGTTGGGGCTATGGACGGAACTGGCAGGAGAGGAAGTAAAGAATTTTTCAGGAATGGCAAAGTACACCGTTTCATTTGCAAAACCTGCCGGCATGCCCGGTTCATGGATATTGGATCTTGGAAAAGTAAATGAAACAGCCGAAGTGATCCTGAACGGAAAGAAGATCGCTACACTGATCGGGCCTTCGTTTCAATGTATAATAGCCGCCTCCGCTTTCCAGGCAAATAATAAACTGGAAATAATTGTGGCGAACCTGATGGCGAACCGCATTGCTTACATGGATAAGAACAATCTTCCCTGGAAGATATTTTATAATACCAACATGCCTGCCAGGAGAAGAGAGAATGTAAAGAACGGCCTGTTCGATGCATCGGCGTGGGCGCCATTGCCGTCGGGCTTATCAGGGCCAGTAACTCTTACCCCGTTAAAGTGATGTGTACATGAAAGGGAGATCGTATTTCTTTGTGATCTTTTGTGCTCTTTGTGTCTTTGTGTTTCAAAATGTGAACGCACAAAAGAACATGGCTTCAAAACCCTTATACGACGACCCGGTTTATCATGGCGCTGCCGATCCGGTGATTCTTTACAACAAAGCCAAAAAGAAATGGTGGATGCTCTATACCAATCGCAGAGCTTCTATCATTGATTCAACGGTGCAATGGGTGCACGGCACACGCATTGGTATTGCGGAAAGCAAAGATGGGGTAAGGTGGAGATATGTTGATACCTGTAATATCAATTACCGGCCTGATGACGGCTATACACACTGGGCGCCCGATGTTATTGAACACAAGGGAACGTATCACATGTATCTTACCTATGTGCCCGGCACCTTCAAAGACTGGAATCATCCGAGGGTGATCGTACACCTCACCAGTAAAGACCTGAAGAACTGGAAATATGAAAGCACTTTAAAGCTGGTGAATGAAAAAGTGATTGATGCATCGGTGTATAAAGTAAATGACACACTCTGGCGGATGTGGTACAATAATGAGCGAGATGGCAAGAGTATCTGGTACACCGATAGCAAAGATCTGTACAACTGGGCAGATAAAGGCAAAGCCATTGCAGCCAGGGGCGAGGGTCCCAAAACATTTTACTGGCAGGGTAAATATTTTATGATCGTGGATGCCTGGAAAGGCATGGAAGTATATTCTTCGGATGATCTGCTGAAATGGACAAAGCAAAGCAGCCGGATACTGGAAGAACCCGGCAAAGGAAAGGACGACCAGGCCATCGGCGGGCATTGTGATGTGGTGGTGAATAACGGGCGGGCATTTGTCTATTACTTTACTCATCCCGGCAGAAGCAAAGCGAATCCAGCAGCCCGTGGCTCCTTTGATGATAAGCGAAGTGTGATTCAGGTTGCAGAATTAAAATATGTAAACGGGGAGGTGGTTTGCAACAGGGATAATATCGCAAGTTTTAAATTAAAACACAGTAAATAATGCAGGCAATTAATTGTTCGGTGTTTTCTTGTTTATCCTTTCGACCGGAAATGCTTCTTATTCTTTCGCACAAAAACCAGAGCCACCCATTATGGGCTGGAGCAACCGGAATCGATTTCATATCAACATCAATGAAGAAATGATTGCTGGGCAAGCAGATGGAAGGATCACATCAGGTTTGTATGATGCCCGCTACAGTATAGGAACAGAATAACATTCACCCGGCCAAAACATCGCCTTGTTGTATTAAAAGTTGATTGATCGCACAGTTAAAACAAATATGTTGTATGAAAAAAGCAAGCTTTCTTCTACTCGGATTTCAATGCATGGGTTTATCGCTACTCGCACAGGTAAAAGTTGATCGTCTTCGTACAGAAAACTTAACCAACCCTATCGGACTTGATGTGCAGCAACCCTATTTCAGCTGGCAGTTAATTTCCGGTCAGCGGAATGTTGCACAAACAGCGTACGAGATTCGTGTAGCAGAAGATGCAACCGGTTTAACAAAAGGAAAACTCAGCTGGGCAAGCGGAAAGATAAATTCCGATCAATCCATTCATGTGCCCTACAAAGGGGCTGCATTAATAGCAGGCAAAAAATATTACTGGCAGGTGCGTGTGTGGGACAATAAAGGAACTGCATCGGTATGGAGTGCAGTTGCATTCTGGCAAATGGGTTTATTACAGCCCACAGATTGGAAAGCACAATGGATCGAACCGGGTTACGCAGAAGACAGTGTGTTTGCATCACCGTTAATGCGCAAAGAATTCATCAATAGTAAAAAAATAAAATCAGCAACGGCATACATCACTGCACACGGTTTGTACGAAGCACAGATCAATGGCAAACGAATAGGCGATGCATACCTTACTCCGGGCTGGACGAGTTATAATAAACGCCTGCAATACCAGGCATACGATGTAACCAATCTGTTGAAAAATGGTACCAACGCTATTGCTATAACATTGGGCGATGGCTGGTATCGGGGTAACTTTTCTTTCGATCATCGCAGAAATATTTACGGAAAAGATATTGCCCTGCTGTTTCAACTGGAGATTGTTTATGCAGATGGAACAACCACAACAGTTGTTTCTGATGGAAGCTGGAAATCATCTACCGGTGCAATACGTTCAAACGGTATTTACCAGGGTGAGATCGTTGATGCAACAAAAGAAAAACAGGGCTGGACATTTGCAGGTTATGATGATGCCAACTGGTCTGCAGTAAAAACATCAAACGCATCAAAAGATGTGTTGGTCGCCACCTACAACGAGCCCATCAAAAAGCACGAAACATTTACAAGCGGCAAAGTCATCACTACACCCAAGGGTGAAAAAGTGATAGACTTCGGACAAAACCTCGTGGGCTGGGTGCAAGTCAAAGTAAAGGGCAAGGCAGGCGATACCATTAAACTATCGCATGCAGAAGTGTTGGACAAGAAAGGAGATTTTTATACTGAGAATCTGCGTGGCGCAAAAGCACAGGCTGTTTATGTGTTGAAAGGAAATGGTGAAGAAATGTTTGAGCCGCATTTTACTTTTTTTGGATTCCGTTTTATAAAAGTGGAAGGCGTTTCCGGCGAATTACTGCCGGAAAATTTTACTGCCGTTGCTTTATATTCTGATATGCAGCAAACAGGAAGCTTCACTTCATCCGATACACTCATTAATCAACTACAGCATAATATTGAGTGGGGTTTAAGAGGAAACTTTTTAGATGTGCCAACCGATTGTCCTCAGCGTGATGAACGCATGGGCTGGACAGGGGATGCACAGGCTTTCTTCCGCACTGCAACTTTTTTACGGGGAGTAAATAATTTTTTCAGCAAGTGGTTAAAAGATCTCAGTGCAGATCAATTGAAATCGGGCAGCGTACCGCATGTTATTCCAAATCCATTGGGTGAACAGGGATGGGCAGCAGGTGGCAGTGCAGGCTGGGCCGATGTATCAACCATTATCCCGTGGGAAATGTATCTGGTGTATGGCGATAAACGCATTTTGGAAACACAGTACAGCAGTATGAAAGCATGGGTTGGTTATATGCAAAGCCAAAGCACAAACGATCTGTGGAACAAGGGCAGTCATTTTGGCGATTGGTTGTTTTACACCATGGCCGATGATAACGATGGTAAAGCAGCCATCACCAATAAATACTTAATTGCACAATGCTTTTATGCATACTCGACACAATTGCTCATTAATGCAGCAAACGAATTAGGAAGGACAGATGATGTGGCAACATACAGGGAATTGCTGCAACGCATCAAGACCGCATTCTTAAAAGAATACACAACGCCCAATGGGGCTACCATGTCGAATACACAAACATCGTATGTGCTGGCGTTGCAGTTTGATCTGTTTCCGGAGGAATTACGTCAGCAGGCGGCTGATCGTTTGGTGAACAATATCAAACAATACGGCAATCATTTAACAACAGGATTCCTCGGTACACCTTATCTCTGTCATGTGTTAAGCCGTTATGGTTATTCTGATGTAGCATATACGTTGTTGTTGCAAAAGACATATCCATCATGGTTATATCCTGTAACAAAAGGTGCAACCACTATCTGGGAACGCTGGGATGGAATCCGCACCAACGGCGATTTCCAGGCCATCACCATGAACTCCTTCAACCATTATGCATACGGCGCCATCGGCGACTGGATGTATCGGGTAATGGTTGGTCTTGATGTTGATAAAGAGGGCATTGGTTATAAAAAGATCCGTATTCAGCCGCATGTTGGCGGAAAGTTTACCCATGCATCCGCATCGTACGAAACACAGTATGGCAAACTCAGCTCCGGATGGAAAATACAGGATGGAAAATTAATTCTGAGTGCAGAGGTCCCGGCGAATACAACAGCTACCATTTATATTCCTGCAACTGCAGCAACGGAGGTATTGGAAAACGGTCAGCCGCTTTCTTCTGTAAAAGACATTCAGGTTGTAGGAAAAGAGAAGGAATATGTTGTGGTGAAAGTTGGCTCGGGTAAATATGAGTTTAGTACTGCTTATGCAGCGAAATAAGATGCACATGAAATTTGTACCAGCTATCTGTTTCTTATTCTTCCCTGTTTGTTTATATGCACAAAAAATGCAAAACAACAATTACACTACAAAGCCCCGTGTAATTGTAACAACAGACGGGGAAGCAGATGATCGTGCTTCGATGGTACGTTTTCTTCTTTCCTGTAATGAGTTTGATGTAGAAGGAATTATCAACAGCAGTTCTCAATTTCATTGGGTAGGCGGAAAGGGTTGGAATGCATTTCATCCGGTTGAATGGGTGAAGGATTACATTAGCCTGTACGGAAAGGTTTACTACAATCTTAAACGCCATGATCCCGGCTATCCTGCTCCTGCTTATCTTTTAAGTAAATGGAAAGTGGGCAACATCAATGATATTGGTGAAGACAGTATCCGCACCGAAGGTGCACAGCTTATTGTTGAAGTGTTGCTGAATAAAAAAGATACACGCCCTGTATGGATACAGGCATGGGGTGGCTGCAATACCATTTCACGGGCATTAAAGATTATACAGGAAGATCATCCGGAACGTATGCAGGAAGCAGCAAATAAAATGCGTTTGTTTTTAATCTGGGAACAGGATAAAACCTACCAGCAATACATACGTCCCAATTGGGAGCAATACAATATCCCCACTATTATTTCCGATCAGTTTGATTGTATGGCCTATATCTGGCCGAAAGTACTTCCTGCAGATGTGAAGACCTTCTTCGAAGCAAAATGGATGACCGAAAATATTCTCAACGATAATGGCCCGCTTTGCAATGTTTACGAAAACAACAAAGGCGCTTTCAATGCCGAAGGTGACAGCCCTGCTTTTTTGCATACCAGTTCAAGCGGGCTGCGCAATATGGAGTCGCCTGCATACGGAGGCTGGGGTGGCCGGTATGTAAAAGTGCGGAATAATGTATGGATGGATCCGCTTCCTGATTCAACATATACTTACCCTGTTGGGCAATGGGGATTCAGCAACAGCTGGTCGAAGAAGATGGAGAAAGATACGGCCGCTGATAAAGTGCTGATCCGCACCAATTATTTTAAACCGCTGTGGCGTTGGCTGAAAGATGTGCAGCATGATTTTGCTGCACGTGCCGATTGGTGTGTAAAAGATTATGCATCGGCCAATCATCCGCCGCTTGTGCGTTTAAAAAATACAGCGCTCAACATAAAAGCCAAAGCAGGAGCTGAAATAACATTAGATGCTTCGGCTACTACCGATCCTGATGGGAACAGTCTGCATTTTACATGGTGGCATTACGTTGAAGCAGGAACTTATAATGGTAATGTGATTCCTTTATCAACAGCAGCAAAAACAATTATTCAGATTCCGAAAGATGCGAAGCCCGGCCAAACGATCCATATGATTTGCGAAGTGTCGGATTCGGGAACACCATCGCTAACAAGATATCAGCGGGTTATAATTACTATAATGCCATGAAAGAAAGTATGTTGAAATTGACTCTTTGCCGCCGTGACAGTACAGGACGTTTGTTCATGCCATCACGCTTATTTTTACTCAATTGCTAAAGCTTTGCTATATGAAAAGATATTTCTGCGCTATTCTTTTATCTTTCCTGCTTTTAGCAGCCTTCGCAGCGCAGCCCAACAGGTACAACCTGATAATCGCCCCGGGTACATTATCTGAAACTTCGGTAGTGTTGTTGTGGGATAAGCAGTATGGTAATGCAAATGTTGTGTACGAAATTGCGCTGAATGGAAAGATGCATGGCACGACTACTAAAACAAATTATGCTGTAACGGGATTGCAACCATCCGCCTACTATTCTGTTTCTGTACGGTTAAAACAAGTGAAGAAGGGAGCGCTGTTTGTATTGAAGTTCAAAACAGCAGCCAAAGCAAAAGTTTATAACATCATTGATTTTGGGGCAAAGGCCGATACATCAGTAGTAAATACAAAAGCCATTCAGAGCACCATTGATGCCTGCACACCAGGAGGAACAGTTTACATTCCCAGAGGAATATTTGTTTCCGGTGCTTTGTTTCTGAAAAGTAATATGACCTTGCACATTGCAGAAGGGGCAATGCTGAAAGGGTCAACCGACACATCTGCTTATCTTCCACTGATCAAGAATCGCTTTGAAGGCTGGGAGATGGAAACGTACGCAAGCCTTATTAATGCAGGTGCCTTAAACCGTGATGGTTCTTACATTGTAAAAAATCTTCGCATTACCGGCGGCGGTACCATTGAAGGTGGCGGAAAAAAACTGGGCAGTGATATGTGGAAGACACGTGGTGAACGAAGCCGGGGCAGGTTGATTTTATTAATGAATTGCCAGGAGGTAAGTATTGATAATTTAACAATACAGGAGCCTCCGTCCTGGACAATCCATTTCATTTACAGCAATAAGATTTCGCTGCATAACCTTAAAATCAATACCTATGGTATCCGCAACGGCGATGGTATTGACCCCGATTCTTCAACTGACTCCTATATTTTCAATTGTACTTTTGATAATGGCGATGATTGTATTGCCATTAAATCAGGTAAAAACCCCGAAGGATATTATGTGGGAAAGCCGACAAAAAATATACGTATTACCAATTGCAGTTTTATCCGGGGACATGGCATTTCAATTGGTAGTGAAATGAGTGGTGGTGTAAGCGATGTTCTGGTACAGGATTGCAAGGCTGGAGCCTTGCTCAACGGGATGCAGATAAAGGGAACGAAAGAAAGAGGCGGGTATGTAAAAAATATTACGGTTACTGATTGTGAACTGATGAAAATTACCATCTTCTCTAAACTTAATTACAACAACGATGGTGAAGCGGCACCGGAGCCACCGGTGTTTGAAAATTTCGTGTTTAAAAATATAGATATGTCGCAGGCCAACACAAAAGAACCGCTGATCAACATCAATGGTTTTAATGATCCTGCACATAAATTAAAGGGTGTATTATTTAGCAACATCGTCCTCCCGGCTAACAGTAAAGTGCTCATCAGCGATGCTGTGCAGGTGAAGTTTGAACAGGTGAAAACAGCAAATGGGCAGAAGCCGGAATTTATCGTTGCAGGCAGTTCAGGAATTACATATTAGAAGAAAATCGGGCTTTTTCAATGCAGGACACAGCAGGATAGCTTAGCTATTCTGTGTGGTAAATTTACATGCTGTTTCAAACGATTGTGTTATGCTGAAGATGACTAAACTTTCGCTGAGCTGCTGTCTGTTTTTTCTTACAAATATCTGCAGGGCGCAGATCAACACCTTGTCGGTTTCTGAGAGACCTTCCACGTTTTCGTTATTTACTCCTTCATCCATTGCGTCAATTTGTACAGATGATGCAGATGCAAAAGTGGTGAGTATTGCTGCACATGCATTCGCTAACGATATTCAGCTGATCAGCGGCAGACAAATGCCGGTGGTAAGTACAGTACCTGCAAAGGGGTTTAGCATTGTTGCCGGAACAATCGGTCATTCAAGACTGATTGATGAGTTGATTAAATCGAACAAACTCAATGTGAGCTCCATTGCAAGAAAATGGGAGAGTTTTATTATTCAAACAATTGGTAACAAACTGGTCATTACAGGAGGTGACCGAAGAGGTACGGCCTATGGTATCTTTCATTTATCAAGAATGCTGGGCGTGTCGCCCTGGGTTTGGTGGGCCGATGTTACGCCGCAAAAGAAAAAGCAGTTGTATGTTTCCGGCAGTTATGTGTCAAAAGAACCTTCGGTTAAATACCGGGGCATCTTTTTAAATGATGAAGACTGGGGCTTACAACCCTGGGCTGCCAAAACATTTGAACCCGAAACAGGCGATATTGGTCCGAAGACTTATGCAAAGATCTTTGAATTATTACTTCGCTTGCGGGCAAATATGATCTGGCCGGCCATGCACGAAAGCACAAAAGCGTTTTTTCACTATCCTGGCAATGCACAAATGGCAACCGATTACGCCATTGTGATCGGCAGCTCGCATGCCGAACCTATGCTGCGCAATAATGTGGATGAATGGAAGGAGAAAACAATGGGGCAGTTTAATTTCATTACCAATCATGATACCATCTATCGCTATTGGGAGGACAGAGTGATACAGAGCAAAGGAGTTAATGCATTTTATACATTGGGTATACGTGGCGTCCACGATAGCAAAATGCTTGGCGCCAATACACTGCAGGAGCAAAAAGAGGTGCTGGATAAAGCAGTGAGAGAGCAGCGGGAAATGCTGATGAAGCATATTAACCCTGCTATTGAAAAAGTACCGCAGGCATTTATTCCTTACAAAGAAGTGCAGGATATTTATGATTATGGTTTTGAAGTACCGGAAGATGTAACATTGGTTTGGTGCGATGATAACTATGGTTACATCAAACATTTCCCCAACGAAAAAGAGCGGAAGCAAAAAGGCGGCAATGGCGTGTACTATCATATTTCGTATTGGGGCAGACCGCATGATTATCTCTGGCTGGCGAGCACTCATCCTGCACAGATCTATACGCAAATGCGTTTGGCGTATGAAAAAGGAGCAAAAGAAATGTGGATCGTGAATGTAGGTGATATTAAACCGGGGGAGTATTTAACGGAGTTGTTTCTTGATATGGCATGGAGCATTGATTCCATCGCAAACAACCTAAAAGGTTTGGAGCAACATTTACAGAATTGGCTGGCAAGAGAATTTGGAACAGGGCCTGCAAGAGAAATGGTGGCGGTGATGAATGAATACTATCGCCTTGCGTATATCCATAAACCTGAGTTCATGGGAGCTACCCGAACAGAAGAAAGCGACCCGAAATATAAAATTGTGACCGACTTGCCCTGGAGTGAAGAAGAAATCAATCAACGTTTGAAGGACTATGCAATGATTGATGCAAAAGCAGTGCAGCTGGCAAAGCGGATTTCATCAACGAAACAAGATAGCTGGTTTCAATTAATAGAATACCCCGTAAGAGGAGCAACAGCGATTAACCGAAAATTATTGTATGCACAACTGGCAAGGCATGGTAAAGCAGAATGGAAATTGAGTGATGCTGCATACGATACGATCGTTACACTTACGAATAAGTATAACAGTCTCTGTAATGGAAAATGGAAGTATATGATGGATTTCAGGCCAAGAAAACTGGCTGTCTTTGATAAAGCAATCCAGAAAATTGCAGACAAACCGTTGATGCAAACTGCAAAACCATTGTTTGTCTTCAACGGAACAGATTATAAAGCATATACAGGAGAGAAACCATTGACACATGGGTTGGGCTACCAGCGTGGAGCCATAAGTTTGCCTAAAGGAAGCTCTGTTTCCTTTCCGTTTACAGGCAATAGCGATTCAGTAACCATTATGCTGGCATTGGCCCCCAATCATCCTGTAGAAGGAACAAAGATCCGTTACAGCATACAGGTGGATAACGGGCCAGCGCAAACAATAGATTATGCCACACAGGGAAGGAGCGAAGAGTGGAAACAGAATGTATTGACCAACCAGGCCATTCGCACAACACGCCATGCTGCAGGTAAACCGGGAAAACATGTAATAAAGATTACAGCCGCAGATGATGGCGTGATCATAGACCGGGTAAAACTGTTTTTGAAATAATAAATATTAGATAGAAATAAAACAATCAATACAAATGTTCAGGAATTACAAAACATTGGTGTTTGCAGCTTGCAGTTTGTTATTTGTCACATCGCTGAAAGCACAGCAAAAGCAAATTCAATATCTTTCCGGTACAGATGCAAAAAATACTGTGCAGTGGGATTTCTTTTGCACAGCCGGTCACAACAGCGGCGAATGGAAAGAGATACAGGTGCCAAGCTGCTGGGAGCAGCAGGGATTTGGCAATTACAACTATGGCCGCGATTATAAGACCAATGGTAAGAATGCCCGCTTCTATGATGAGAAAGGAATGTACAAGTACACTTTCAAAGTACCGGCATCATGGAAAGGCAGGGTGGTCAATATTGTTTTTGACGGCAGCATGACAGATACGGAAGTAAAGATCAATGGCAAAAGCGCCGGAGATGTTCACCGCGGAGCTTTTTACCGCTTTAAATACGATATTTCATCCTTTTTGAATTATGACAAGCCTAACCTGCTGGAAGTAACGGTGAGCAAAATGAGCAGCGATGCCAGTGTGAATAATGCAGAACGGTTAGCTGATTACTGGGTTTTCGGCGGCATATTCCGCCCCGTATTCCTCGAGGCTATGCCAAAGCAATACATAGACTATGTGAGTATTGATGCAAAGGCTGATGGAAAATTTGCCATGCAGGTATGGACAAAAGGCCTGACACAGAATGCAGCAGTAGTAACCACCATCACTAATGCGGCAAAAAAGGTAGTATCAACCGTGAAGACACCGGTTGACAGATTGGCGGAGAATGTGGTCGTGAATACATCCGTTGCCAATATCAAAGCATGGACATCTGAAACGCCTGATCTGTATACTGCGAACGTCGTGTTGCAGGATGCAAGTGGAAAAAAGATGTATGAGCTGAATGAAAAATTTGGTTTCCGGACAATAGAGATTAGACGGGGCGAAGGTGTTTATATTAATGGAACACAGGTCAAGTTTAAGGGGGTGAACCGTCATTGTTTCTGGCCGGAAACAGCAAGGTCACTGAGTATAGAGCAGGAACTGATGGACGCCCTGCTGCTGAAAGAAATGAACATGAATGCTGTTCGCTGTTCGCATTATCCTCCTGACAAGTACTTTTTACAGGCCTGCGATTCATTGGGTATTTATGTATTGGATGAACTGGCTGGCTGGCAGAAATTTTATTCTTCGAAAGCAGGTGAGCCATTGGTGAAAGAATTGGTATTGCGTGATCTGAATCATCCTTCCATCATTTTCTGGGATAATGGTAACGAAGGCGGTACCAACAAGGAACTGGATGATGATTTTGTGAAATGGGATTTTCAAAAGAGGCCTGTCATACATCCGCATCACAGACCCGGCAATCATTTCAATGGGATTGATTGCAACCATTATGAAGATTATTACAGCACACAAAAGATATTGAATGATTCGCTGATCTATATGCCGACGGAATTCCTGCATGCACAGGACGATGGCGGCGGCGGCGCAGCGATGGAGGATTTCTGGGAACTCCATTGGAAGTCGCCAAAGTCTGCTGGAGGTTTTATATGGGCCATGGTGGATGAGGCAGTGGTGCGTACTGACCTTAATGGGGCATTGGATGCAAACGGGTTGAATGCTAATGATGGGATATTAGGCCCGCATCGTGAAAAAGAAGGAAGCTTTTATGCATTGAGGAAAATATTTTCGCCGGTCAAACTGGATATGTCCGTTCAGTTGCCTGCTGACTTTGCGGGAAAGATCAGGATGGAGAATCGGTTTCATTTTCTCAATACTGATCAGTGTAAATTTTACTGGGCCCTGGTTGATTTCTCCAAACCATTTGACAGGTTTGATGGCTATGTTGTCAGGAAGAAGGGTACTATCCCTTCCCCTGATATTGCTCCGGCAAAGGAAGGCCTGCTGAACCTTTCTTTGCCGGCTGATTTTAAAAACTATGAAGCATTGGTCATTGTTGCAAGGGATAATTTTGGTAAAGAGGTATATAAATGGATTTCCGCGATAAAAGCGAATAAAGAACTGATCAAAGATTTTGTTACGGCAAAAAGTGACTCAACTTCTTTGAAAGAAACAGACAGCACTTATGCTATTACGGGCGGTGAAGTAAGTGTGGTACTGGATAAAAAGACAGGGAATCTTGTAACAACAAGGAACACTGCCAATGATTATATATTGTCATTCAATAATGGCCCCGTGCTGGTAAAAGGTAATGCTGCACTTACGGGCAGTAAAGCATACAGTGAGGGAAATGAAAGGGTCGTTGAATTTACATACAGCGGGGATATGAAGTATGCTAAATGGAAGATCAATGCCAGCGGGTGGACAACCTTCGAGTATGAATATAGTACAGAAGGCGACCAGCCATTTACCGGCATCAGTTTCAATTACCCGGAAAATTATGTCTTGTCCAGTCGCTGGCTTGGCAAGGGACCCGCCCGGCAATGGAAGAATCGGCTGGCTGGAACGGAAGTGAACGTGTGGGAGAATATTTACAATAATACCCATACAGGCTACTCGCCGGTGGTTTATCCTGAATTCAAAGGATACTATGGGGAAGTAGCGTGGATGGAGCTGAGCACTGTAGAAGGCAAGTTGTACATCGCCAGTCCGGATTCCGGCTTATTTGTAAGATTATTTGACTTTTATGCATTAAGCAGTGCGAATAAGCCGCATCCTGAAATTCCGGCTGGTAATATTTCTTTTTTAGATTGTATCCCGCCTATCGGAACAAAACTGGCTACAGGCCTTACTACCAATACAAAGGTATATGGCCCCCAGAGTGAATTGAACCATGTGAGCGGCAATAAGAAGCGCATCTTGTATTTTTATTTTGGACTGCCCAAAACAACGGACGCTAAAGAAAATTATAGCCGGCCGGCTGTAGATAATGTTTTTTGATCAGCTAGAGACGTTGAGCTATGAATGATGAATTGAGTAAATCAATGAGAACCATCATTATCTTGTTTTTGTGTATTGTGACGAATAAAATAGCGTCCGCGCAATCATTTAGTGATACCGGATGGTGGCATGGAAAGGAAAAAACGATCCGTTATCGCCCCGAAGGAAAGGATTTTGTGATAGAGAACGGGAAAAGAAGATTTGTTCGGGCATTGTATGGTACTAATACTGCTTTTCGTGTGGAAGCAGGCGACCTGCCTGAGTTTGCCTTGTACATGCCAGGTATGGGGGGCAATTTCAAATTCGGGATCATTGCAAATGATAAAAGCAAATGGCTGATTGATGCACAATACATCAAAGCGATCTATCGCCCCGGTTCGATGATCTATGAGATCAAAGATCCTATACTGGGAAAGGGGTTGATAAGGATCAACGTGATCGGCTTGTATGACAGGGATGGGATGGTTGTAAAAATAGGCAGTGAAAATATTCCCGGCCCCGTTCATTTGGTAGCTGTTTTTGGTGGGGCTACAGGAAAGAAATTTTCCAGAGATGGCGACATTGGTGCCGATCCTGAATCTTCTTTTTACCTGAAACCAGAGTATTGTACGGATAATATTTATTCCATTTATCATAATAGCTTTCAACTAGCCTATGGATTTGAAAAACCTTTGAGTGAAGAGGATCGTTATGAAATTGATCACCTGAAAGCCCGTCAGCCAAATAATAAACTGACCGATAAGGCGAAGAAAGTCTTCGGGTGTTTCCCTGTAAAAAGTCAATTGTTCAAACGGGATGCGGCTTCGCAAAGCAGCCCTTTGGCTTTATTGGGTTCAGATAGTTTAAGTAAGTACCCGCTGCTTGTTTCAGTAATCCAATTGGCCGGAGTTAATACAAATTACTATTTGGTACAGAAAGATTTTAAGGAAGACGAGGAAGGAGAAATATATTATACTGATTTGCCTAAGCTATTTCAGAAAGCAGAAGTTGAACGAAATAAGATTGCCAGCCGTATAAATATCCGTACACCGGATAAATATATCAACACTGTTGGTGGCGCATTAAGTATTGCTGCCGATGCGATCTGGGAAGACCCTTCTTATTTACACGGCGCTGTGGCATGGCGGATGCGGCTGAATGCCTGGCGTGGCGCTTATATAGCTGATCCGCTGGGCTGGCACGACCGGGCAAGAAAGCATTTTTCCAGCTATGCATTGTCACAGGTAAAAACTCCGGCAGTAACCGGTGTGGTGATGGATACGGCTTTGCATTTGGCCCGTCACCTGGAAAAGATTGGTACCGCTTTATTCAGTGATGGTTATATCTGCCGGAATCCCAATGGTGACATCCGGGCTCATCATTATGACATGAACCTGGTGTTTGTGGATCAGTTGCTCAATCATTTTAACTGGACCGGCGATATGGCGTATGTCAGGGAAATGTGGCCGCTGATCAAAAGACATCTTGCCTGGGAGAAAAGAAACTTTGATGGAGACGGGGATGGCTTGTATGATGCCTATGCAGCCATCTGGGCCAGTGATGCGTTGCAGTATAGCGGCGGTGGCGTTACACATTCCTCAGCATATAATTACCGTGCTAACAAAACGGCTGCGGAACTGGCAAAGCTCATCGGTGAAGATGAGACGATCTATCTGCAGGAGGCGGATAAAATCTATAATGCAATCCAGGCGAACCTATGGCTACCTCAACAAGGCTCCTATGCGGAATATAAAGACCTGCTCGGGAAACAACTGGTGCATCCTTCGCCCGGCCTGTGGACGATCTATCATGCTATAGACTCTAAAGTCCCTGACCCTTTCCAGGCTTACCTGAACCTACGGTACATAGATAAACACATTCCGCATATCCCGGTAAAGGCAAAAGGATTGAATGAAAAGGATTTGTACCTCTTAAGTACTACCGATTGGCAGCCTTATACCTGGTCCATCAATAATGTGGCACTGGGAGAAAACCTGCATACGGCACTGGCCTATTGGCAGGGTAATCGTCCGGATGAAGCATTCCGTTTGTGGCGGAGCACATTGATCGAAAGTATGTATCTCAGCGCCAGCCCGGGCGGTTTTCAGCAACTGAGTTTTTATGATGCTATACGTGGAGAATTATACCGTGATTTTGCCGATGGCATTGGTGTGGCCGGGCGAACATTGGTAGAAGGATTATTTGGTGTGCAGCCGGATGCATTGCATGATACTTTAACGATACGGCCAGGCTATCCTGCAGGTTGGAATTATGCCAGCCTGGAAATACCCGACCTGTATTTTGATTTTAAGAGAAATGGCAGCAATGATACGTATAGCATCAGGCAGTCTTTCCGGAAAAATCAAAACCTTGCTTTGAAATTATGGGTCACTGCTTCAAAAGATGGGATTGGGAAAATTACTGTGAACGGAGTTCCGGCTGAATGGTCGATTGATACGGAATCTGTAGGTAAACCCGGTATATGGATCAAAGCTTCACCAGCAAAACAATACAGGATTGTCATTTCATGGAAAGGAAAAGAAATTGGCAAACTCAGTAAGGAGTATTTATCCAGTAGCAAAGACCGTTTCCGGGTATCCTTACCGGACATGTATGCTTTAAGAGTGTTTGATCCGCAACAGGCGATTGACAGTCTCACAATTAAACCACGAGAAGTAACAGGCTTACTGTCAAACCTGCTATCTGCCACAATCTTTATCAAAGTAAAACAGGGCCAGCTGCAGTGGTGGCAGCCGGTGAACCTGGCTTATCATTTCAATTCCGGGAACTTCCCTGCTTCAAGTTTTTCTGTGAATATGACGGGCAGTGATAAAAAACCAACTATTGAAAAAATTGATCTTACCCGTTACTATAACGATAAGGTCACTAACATTTTCCTACACCAATATCTCTCTCCCCGCCCTGCAGGTCCGACTTTACAGTTACCCACGCAAGGTATTGGTAACTGGTGTTATCCTTTAACGACTGCTCCTATTGATGATAGCGGGTTAAGAAAACTGGCAGGCGCTGCGAACGAGATAAAGTACAAGGATGATATTTCTTTTTCTACTCCGTCAGATACTTTACGGAATAATGTCGTATTCACTTCACAATGGGATAATTTTCCTGATTCGGTTATCATTCCACTCTCAGGCAATGCATCGGAAATTTACCTGCTGATGGCCGGCAGCACTAATCCCATGCAGAGTCATATAACAAATGGTATGGTGGTGGTGAATTATGAAGATGATAGCAGTGATACATTGGTATTGAAAAACCCTGATAACTGGTGGCCCATCGAGCAGGATTACTATATAGATGGCTATGCCTTTAATGCCTGTTGCGAATTACCCGACCGCCTGTATTTTAAAGAGGGAAAATTTGCCAAAGAGCTTCCGGTGTATACTTCTATCAGAGGTTTTTCCAACCGTGCCATTGACGGAGGAGCCGGAACAGTGCTGAGCATGTTTTTGAATAGGGGAAAGTCGCTGAAATCTTTGACGGTATATGCCGTGGCGAATGATGTAGTGATAGGAATAATGGCAGCCACATTAGTCCGGTAAAACTGGTAGTATGAATTGTGACAGAATCTTTATTTTGTAGCATGAAAAAACAAATCTTACTTGCCACTTTGTTTATTGCATCTGCTGCCGTTGCCCAGGATAGTCTTTCCAAATACACGGAAATATGGTCGCCGGTGCCACGGGTAGTAACACCGGGTAAAACATCTGCTGATGCACCTTCGGATGCTGTCATTCTTTTCAGAAATAAAAAAGATACGGCCAACTGGATGCAGGATAACGGTAAATCCTTTGCCTGGAAAGCCGAAGATAGCCTGATGACCGTTACATCAGCGGGTGCGATTCGTACAAAACAAAGTTTCGGCGATTGCCAGTTGCATATTGAATGGCGTACACCTGCTGAAGTGAAGGGTAGTGGGCAGGGCAGGGGCAACAGTGGCATTTTCCTGATGAGCCGTTACGAATTACAGGTACTCGATTCTTACAATAACCCGACGTATTCTAACGGGCAGGCGGGAAGTATCTATAAACAACATATCCCCCTGGTCAACGCCTGCCGGCCCCCCGGCGAGTGGCAGAGTTATGATATATTGTTTACTGCGCCGCAATTTTATGCCGACGGATCGGTGAAAAGCCCTGCCCGGATCACTGTTTTTCAAAACGGGATACTGGTTCAGAATAATGTCGAGCTAATTGGAGGAACACGCTACATCGGCATAGCCCGTTATGAAAAACATGAAGAGAAAGCCCCCATATTGCTGCAGGATCATGGCAACCCGGTTAGCTTCCGTAACATCTGGATCAGGGAACTATAACTTTTATCTCAACCCGTGATTATGAAAAGCCGTTTTATAATAACATTTATAGCTCTTGCAGTGCTGAAGACGGCTTCGGCACAACCAGATACCGGGAAAGTATATCTCTTCTCTTACTTTAAAAATAATGGTAAGGATGGCCTGCATCTTGCCTACAGCTATAACGGTTACCGGTTTACTGCTTTGAAGAATGACAGTTCATTTTTAGTGCCGGTTCTCAGCAAAGACAGCCTGATGCGTGACCCTTGTATCATAAGGGGAGCAGATAATAAATTTCATATGGTATGGACCGTAAGCTGGAATGACAGAGGAATCGGTTATGCATCATCAACTGATCTCATTCACTGGAGCGAACAGCAATACATTCCTGTGATGGCGGATGAGCCGCTGGCCCGTAATTGCTGGGCACCGGAAATTACCTACGACGCTAAGAAAAAACAATACATGATTTACTGGGCCACCACGATAGAAGGCAAATACCCGGCCGATACAGCCGTGGAGAGAGGGTATAATCACCGCATGTATTACGTCACCACCAAAGACTTTAAAAAGTTCAGCAAAACAAAACTGCTGTACGACCAGGGTTTTAATGTAATAGATGCTACGATTGTTCCGGATGGAGGTAAATTCATTATGTTCCTGAAGGATGAGACAAGAACTCCCCCGCAAAAAAATATCCGTGTCGCCACCAGCACCAAACTGACGGAGGGGTTCAGTTTTCCTTCCAGTCCTATTACCGGCAATTACTGGGCAGAAGGCCCGACTGCAACTAAGATAGGAGAGCAGTGGGTGGTCTATTTTGACAAATACCGGGATCACAAATACGGGGCTGTTGCCTCAAAAGACCTTGTCAGCTGGGAAGACATATCGGATAAATTACGTATGCCTGCAGGGATACGACACGGAACCGTCTTTATCATTACGAGACAAGAGTTTGCTAAGCTTCAGCAAGGTTTACAGCAATAAGATTTTATCAGGATACAGCAGGACGCCGGAGCAGGCCGGTTAGAGTATCTTTCGGATCTTATTAAGATTGCTATGTCATTTTTTGACCTGCCGATAATCAGCTTCTGTGCCGGTATTTTCCGGCGATTTCTCATCACCTGTCACACACTGTCATACCGTATTCATTACAGCCAGGGAAAAATGGTATTGAATGTTTAAAGAAGTAGCTCTATGAAACAGATAAAAATGGTGTTGATGAAGATCTCCTGTTCGCTGGTTTGCCTGCTGGTCTTAGCCCAGTTATCGTTTGGCCAGCGCTGGATGGAAAGATTAGGAAGAGGTGTGGTGGCAGTAAGAACAGGTACCAATGCTGTATTTATCAGTTGGAGGGTGCTGGGTACCGAGCCGGATGATATAGCTTTTAATATTTACCGGGATGGAGTAAAACTGAATGCATCTCCTTTGACAGGCGCTAGCCACTATACAGATAATACAACCGTCAATGGGTTTTATACTGTAAAAGCCATTATCAGCGGAACAGAGGAGAATAATACGGTACAGGCTGCTGTATGGTCACAGCAATACCTGCAGATACCGCTGCAGAAACCTGCAGGAGGTACAACTCCCGACGGAGTGGCCTATACATACAGTCCCAACGACGCCAGCGTCGCTGACCTGGATGGAGATGGCGAGTATGAGATCGTATTGAAATGGGATCCCTCGAATTCAAAAGACAATTCACAGTCTGGTTATACAGGCAATGTATTTCTTGATGCCTATAAATTGAACGGTACAAGGTTATGGCGCATTGATCTTGGAAGAAATATCCGTGCAGGCGCCCATTACACGCAGTTTCTTGTTTATGATTTTGACAGTGATGGTAAAGCAGAAATGGTTTGTAAGACAGCAGATGGCACCATTGATGGGACAGGAACAGTGATCGGAAACGCAAGCGCAGATTATCGCAACAGCAGCGGTTACGTTTTATCAGGCCCTGAGTTT
>JAEUVK010000047.1 GCA_016787135.1 Chitinophagaceae bacterium
ACTTTTTGAACCTTTTAAATATCTTTACCTGATATTCTGACTCATGAAAAGAATCCTGTTTTTACCCGCCATGCTGCTGGCGGTCACGGCTTTGGCACAGAATGGCTACGAGATAAAGGTCACGCTGAAGCCTTTCAAGAACGAGTATATCTACCTTGGTCACTATTCAGGTAAACAATATCCCATTGTTGATTCGGTAAAACTGAATGACAAAAGTGAAGGCATATTCAAAGGGCCTAAAAAATTAGGCGGGGGGATCTACCTGATCGCTTACCCGGCCAAAAACAATTTTTTTGAAGTACTTATTGATAAGCAGCAGCATTTTTCAGTGATTGCTGATACAGCTACCATCCGGAAACAAAAAACGTTTATCAACTCTCCCGATAATAATCTTTTCAACACATACCAGGCCTATATGGCTGAGAAAGGAAAAGAGATCGAACAATACCGGGGCAACCTTGCCATCGCAACTACGGCAAAAGATTCAGCGCATTGGAACCTGCAGCTGAAGAAAGCTGATTCCGTCATTGCTGCTTACAGGAAAGATATCATTACTAAAAAACCGGATAATATATTAAGCGCCTTGCTGCACCTGATGCAGGAGCCGCAGATACCTCCGGCCGATAAACATCCCGGCGGTAAATATGATTCCACTTTTGCTTACCACTATTTCAAAGACCATTACTGGGATGATATCAACTTCTGGGACGAACGCATTGCCCGTACACCGGCCTCCCTGTTTGACGAAAGGCTGGATAAATACTTTAATACACTTGTGTACCCTCATGCTGACTCCGTGATCAAAGAGCTTGACTGGATGCTCGGCTATGCAAGTATAAATGAAGAAATGACCCGGTTTCTGCTCGTAAAATTTGTGAACCGGTACCTGCAGCAAAAATATATGTGGGAGGATGCTGTGTTCGTTCATCTTTATCAGAAATATTTTTCGCAGAAGGAGTATAAATGGCTGAATGCACAGGGTAAAAAGACGATCACTGACCGGGCCTATAGCCTGATGGCAAATATCATGGGCAGTCCTGCAGAGAATATTGCGCTGCCGGATACAACCGGCAAGATCATCAACCTGTATGCTGACACGGCTAAGTTCACTATTGTTTGCTTCTGGGATCCCACCTGCGGGCATTGCCAGGAAACATTACCCGTACTGGACTCTATGTACCGTGCAAAATGGAAAGCATTAGGAGTGCGGATGTTTGCTATTGGAAAAGAGACAAGTGGCAACAGGAACGACTGGCTGAATTTTATCAATAAACATAACCTGCAGGACTGGACCAATGTATATTATTCCAAACAGGAAGAGAAAGCAAGGGTGGATGCCAATATACCCGGCTATTCACAGTTGTATGATGTGCAGTCGCTGCCTACAGTATATTTGCTGGACAAGGACAAAAGGATCGTGGCCAAAAAGCTGACCTGGCAGCAAACGGATGATATACTCCAGTTGAAAATAAAAAACCGGTAAAAACGTTACTGTTACACTGTTTTTCAGAACGATAGAAAACTCAATACCATGAAAAAAAGATGGCTTATTGCTGTTCTTTCATTTTGCATCACGCTGACTGCTTCTTCCCAGACATTATTCACCTATGGAAATTACAAAGCCGATGCGGCAGATTTCCTGCGGGCTTTTAATAAAAATAACACCTTACCTGCCGGTAACAGGTCAAAAGCTATCCGGGATTATCTTGACCTTTATATCAATTCAAGACTGAAAATACAGGAAGCGTATGCCCGCGGTTATGATACGCTAACACAGATAAAAGGAGAAGTGGATAACCTGCGTGCGCAGATCATTGAAAACTACATGAGTGATCCGGAAGCCATTAACCGGTTGGCCAAAGAAGCTTTTCAGCGCAGCCTGAAGGATGTTCGGGTAGGTCATATTTTCATTTCGTTTAAAAATGCCGCCGGTGCTACAGATACGCTTGCTGCCAGAAAGAAACTGAATGATATCCTGGCCCGCCTGAATAAAAAAGAGGATTTTCAGAAAATAGCTGCAGAATTATCGGATGAACCTTCCGCTAAGTCCAACAAAGGTGATATGGGTTATATCACGGTACTGACGCTGCCCTATTCTTTTGAGAACATTATTTACAATACGGCCCGGGGTAAGATATCCCCGCCATTCACATCAAAGATCGGTTACCATATTTTCAAGAACCTGGGAGAAAGAAAAGCGCTTGGCAAAATAAAAGTACAGCAGATATTACTGGCCTTCCCTCCGGGTGCAGATGATGCAACAAAGAAAGCGATCAGCCACCTGGCAGATTCATTATACAACAGGATCATGGCAGGCGATGATTTCAGCGGGCTTGCAACAAAATTCAGTAACGATTATATCAGCGCCGCTACCGGGGGCAATGTTCCGGATATCGGCGTTGGCCAATACGAAGTTGATTTTGAAAAAATGTTGTGGTCATTACCGAAAGACGGAGCCGTCAGCAAGCCTTTTCTGACCACTCATGGTTATCACATTGTAAAGAGGGTCTTACTTAAGCCTGTGGTCACTGACCCGAATGATAAAGCCAATACGGAAGACCTGAAACAAAAGATCATGTATGATGACCGGTGGAAAACCGCTAAGGATTTTATTTATGACCGGGTAAAAAAGAAGCCGGGTATTCAAAAAGCCAGTTACGCTGATGCGGTATTATGGGCGCTCAGTGATAGTTTGCTGGACTATAAGCCGGCCGGTATTGGCAAAGTCATGAACTACCGGTCTCCTTTATTTACTATCGGCGATACTGTTATCACTGTTTTCAACTGGATCGCTTATGCACAGGCCTACCGGTACAAACCTGATCGCAGCGGATTGAAGGCATACCCCGACCTGATGGACGAATTCACGAAACATGCGATGTATGAATACTACCGGTCGCACCTCGAAGATTACAGTGATGAGTTCCGCATCCAGATGCAGGAATTCCGGGATGGTAATCTTTTCTTCGAGATCATGCAGCAGGAGATATGGAACAAAACGCAAAGCGACTCAGCCGCATTGATGAGAGTATATGAAAAGAACAGATCAAAATACAACTGGCAATCAAGTGCCGATGCCGTGATCTTCTTTTGCTCTGATGCCGGCTCCTGCAAAACGTTGTATGATGAATTGAAAAAAAATCCTTCAGTGTGGAAGAAAGCCACAGAGCCATTGGTCGAAAAAGTAGTGGCCGATTCAGCCCGGTATGAATGGACGCAGATACCCGGTCTTGAAAAAACAACACCCAGGGCAGGAAT
>JAEUVK010000111.1 GCA_016787135.1 Chitinophagaceae bacterium
AGTCCTTTGATAAGAAGTTTACTTTTTTGCCATACGCTGGCTGCTATTGTTTCCATTTGTATTTTATTTATTTGATTGATAAAAATTTTCTGAGAGTTTCTGAATGGTGATATATAGCAGGGTCATGAACAGGGCATAACAGGTTATCATACTCCATTCAGATGTATAGGCAAAAGGATAAAGCCCCATTTGCGCCATGTCTGCAAACAAGGAAAATGGCTGTGTGACCACATCCCAGCTATTATACCGCAAAAAGCGCCCTATATAAATACCAAAAGCGTTCAGCCACATTACGACAAACAGTATGAACAAGGAGAATCTTTGGCCAAATACTGTCTCCAGTATGACCTCTGCCCTTCTGATGGAAACCACACCGAGGATAAGGCCATTCCAGGCAAATGATAAGAGGAGTAAAAGATCGAACCACTTAGGGGCAGATCTTATATTGCGTAAATGAAAAATATCTGTAAGGATATAAAATGAGTTGGGAATGAACAGGAGCCAGACCAGCAGCGACAGGGTCAGCAACCGCTTATTCTCTATTACCCGGATATTTACCGACAGCCAATTAGTAATACCGTAAGGAACCAAAGCGAGGAACAGGTTCCATAACAGGAATACGTAGGTAAGAGTTCCCGTAGCAACAACCCTGCCGGCCACCAGCAGGAAACTGAAACTACAGGATATGACCAGCCATTGATTCAGCGAAAAAATGGTCGTATTATCCTGCTTATATATCAGATTTTGCATCTTAAAATATTTTAGGAATAAAAATGAAAGCTCCGGCTGCCACTGCCGTGAATGCCGCTATCAATACGGCCGCTGCCGAGAGGTCCTTGATAAGTTTTATTGAATCATGCTGTTCCGGGTGAATAAAATCTGCCAATCTTTCGATAGCAGTATTCACCAGCTCAACTCCCCAGACAAAACCGGTTACTATGAGCACGATGGCAACTTCGTTGTTGGTTAGCCGGTAATACCATACCCCTGCCAGAACCAGCACAGTAGCAAGCAGGTGAATCAAAGCATTATGTTCAAGCATGAAAAAATCAACTATTCCCTGCAAGGCAAACCGGAAACTGCGGATACGTGAACGCAGTGAAAATTGTTTTGTTTTCATGGCTCAGATTTTACAGGTTCAGACCATGTATCGTCTTGCTCTTCGGGATAAAGTGATGATATCAGCTTCCGGAAATGCTTGTAGCGTATGCAAATGGAAAAAGACGCGGCAACAATTCCCGGCACAGAAAGAGAAATGATCTCCGGGTCAATAACCCCGTCCAAAAACAGAGAAAGCAGCAAGAAACTTAATAACACCAGGGCTGAAGCACAGATCAACCACATCATGAACCGGGCCATGACGGTATAGGAAGAAAGTACAATCATTCCCAGCATGAGCCAGCCTGCCAGCAATGCCGGCAATGATATCAAAAGCGAAAAGATAAAGATCAGCAGGCATATCTCAGGCGTTTCTGCATTGAATAAACTGCTGAAGCTTCCATCCCGGAAAAAAAAGAAAAACAAAAACATCAGCGGGTGAAGAAGATTGGCAATAAGCCAGGTATAAAATGTATGCAAGAACATAAACAGGTATTTTAAATGTTTGTATCAGGCAATAGCAGGAAAAGGCTGCCGCTGGTCATGCAGGATGTCCTTTCCTTTTACTTTGGATAAAATAGCCTCAAGCAACGGAAGCATTTTGTTAAGTCCCTTCGTCTTGATCATGAAATTCCAGAGTGGTTCGAATTTCTTCCAGCCTCCTGCATAGGCAAAATGTTTGATCGTATGTTTCAATTCCCCGTGCTGCCAGCTTGCTTTCCAGATGTTTGACCAACTGTAAAACGACCGGTAAGCATAATCATAACCTTGCCTTAGTTGTTCAGCAGTCAATCCCTTTGTCTGGTAAACCACATTTCGTGTGTCATACAGGTCCCAGTTGCTGTGCAGTATCCTGGCTTCGTCTTTCATAGATTGATAGAGTCTTGTTCCGGGGTAAGGGGTGAGTATGTGATAGGTGGCTGTTGTCAGTCCGTTCTTTACTCCCCATTCAACTGTCCGTTTAAAGACATCTTTGTCATCATCATCCAGTCCGAAAACAAAACTTCCATTAATCATAATTCCCAATGAATGCAACCGATTTATAGCTTCTTCATAATTTCTTCCAAGGTTCTGTTTCTTATTGCTTTGGGAAAGATTGGCGTTGCTGAGCGTTTCAAAGCCCACAAACACACTTCGCAAGCCTGCTTCAGCTGCTTTTTCAATAAGGTTTCCCCTGAGAATAGCATCAACGGTAGAAGCGCCCTGGAACACACGATTCATCCCCTTCATTCCATCAAACAAAGCCGTAGCAAATTTTTGAGTACCCAGCAAATGATCATCGAGAAAATAGAGATGCCGCCCGGGTAACCTTTCGATCTCTTTCAGCGCTGCATCCACCCGTTGTGTATAGAATGACTTGCCCCCTTCAAAGAAGGCGTCTTTGTAACAGAAATCGCAATGATGCGGGCAGCCTCTTGAAACAACAATAGAATTCGGGACAAGATAGTGGTCACGTTTAATAAGATCACGCCTGATTGACGGAATGTCTTCTATATTTCTTTTTCCGTTGACATAAACAACTCTTGCGGCTCCCTTCCTGAAGTCATCCAGGAATTGCGGAAATGTATCTTCGCCGGGTCCGATAAAAATACTGTCAGCATGCTGCTTTGCTTCTTCTGGCAAAGAACTAACGTGCAAACCGCCAAGACATACATAAGCTCCTTTCTTCCTGTAATGATCAGCCAGCTTATAAGACCGGAAAGCATTGGTGATATATACCTGTATGATCACAAGATCAGGATCATCATGAATGTTTAATTCTTCGACGTGTTCGTCCTGCAGATCGATCTCATCATCAGGAGAACAATAAGCCGCCAGAGTGGCTAATCCGAGTGGCGGAAACAAAGAATATTTGATAGGACGCCAGTAGGGACTCTTTGCCTCCGTCAGGGCCGGAAGTATCATTTTAATTTTCATAAGCAGTTTTGTTGTCAATTGATTTCTCCTGTTGATTAATTCGCTTCAGGCAAATGCCTAATGGCAAAAGCCCGATTACTCCAAATGAACAATCTATGAAACGCCACCACAGTGGTATGCCGCGATAATGACCGGCAACAAGTGCAAAAGGAATGACCAGTAAACAAGCGATCATCCCGAATTCAATTATCCATTTGTTCCTGACAGGATCTTTCAGCGGCCCGATAAAGAGAACAGCCAGCACAAAATGAGCAAAAGCCAGCCAGTCGTATCCGTAAGCGATAAAAGGATAATCGTTATTGGTATTGGTTACACCCACATATACCTTTTCGATCCATTCCCCTGTCACTGTGCCGGGTGTAAAGCAGCTGGAAAGAAAACCCAGTCCTGCCTCAGCAGGTATGGCCGTCAGTCCGCTGAGAAAAAGCATGATCATAAAAAAGATGATCCAACCTCTGATAGTTCGTTGTTTTTTCATACCAAAAAGTACTTTGTATTTCAAAGTAATTATATAAAAAAAATCACTTTACTCCTTTGATCATATTTTCCAGCGCCGTGATATGATCTGTAAATGCTTTCTCTCCGTTCTTCGTCACTGAATAGGTCGTATTTGTTTTTCGTCCGATAAAGCCCTTGTGTACTTTAATATAACCGTTCTCTTCCAGGCTTACCAGGTGTGTAGCCAGGTTCCCATCGGTCACCTCCAGCATCTGCTTCAGGTCGTTGAAACTGACCTCTTCGTTCACCACCAGGATGCTCATCACACCCAGCCGGATACGATTATCAAAAACCTTATTTAAACCTGTTATCGGGTTTTTCATCCTTACACTTTTAAACTTTTTGAACTACCCGCTCATACTTCCACCACATCACAATTCCATACACGATATGCAGTATGCCAAAACCTAATGCCCAGAAATATAAACCATAGCCGATGAACTGAATGTTAACAAGCCCTGCTATTACTTCGCTATAACCAAGGTACCGTATATCCGTTAATGTATATTTACTCGCATTTACCAGTGCCAATCCATAGAATATAAGACAGGCCGGTGCAATAAAACGCCATTCATCATATTGCAGCATTCCTATAATAAATAAGCCCCCGGTAATCAGCGGAATGATCATGTTCCAGAACAAACGGCGGGAAGTAAGGTCCCACATGGAACGGCCCTGGTTATTTGTTTTACGCCAGGTGAAATATAAGGCCGATAAAAATGCGGCGGCAAGGATACCTGCTGCCAAACCCAGCAACTGTATCTCCAGTTTTGCAAAACCCTGTGCTGAAAAATAGCCCCGGGAATTGTATTGATCGTAGTATTTCTCAAATATGACATACCGCGCTATCCACGCACCGAGCAGGGCAAAACTCCCTGCCGCAACACCGCTAAGGCCGCTGAGTGAAATAAAACGGCTGGATCTTTCCATCAGCCGGCGAATGTCCTTTACATCCTGTAAAGAATCCTGTTGTTGGTTGGTATCGCTCATAAAAAGCACTTTGTAATACAAAGTAAATAGAAGAATTACTCATTTCCAAATATATTTTACCGGTTCATTCCGGCCATCTGTCAATTTGATTACACTAAATTCATGGTCAGTGAGTAGTTTTGTTATCCATGAGCCTGCTGAGAACCCGTCCATATCTTATCCTGTTCCTTTTTTTCTTCAGCTATGCGCTGCCTGTATCCTCACAGATCAAAAAGGTCAGCGGCATGGTCAAAGATGCACACAGCGATGAAGGGGTGGCGTTTGCGTCTGTTCAATTCAAGAGCACTTCTACAGGCAAACAAACAGATTCATCCGGCGCATTTACTTTTTACCTGAAAGAATGGCCTTCCGATACACTGGAGGTCACCTGCGTGGGTTACCTGCCCTTTTTTTACCCCCTGGATAAAAGCAAAGACTCTCTCACGGTTGTTATCAGTATGGAAAGAGGAACATTTAATGAAGGCGTAAAGGTGAAGACCAAGGTAAACAAAGGATTACTGCTATGGAGAAAGATCGTTCAGCATAAACCGGATAATAACCCCTATCGCTTCGATAATTTCTCGTACGAACTGTATAATAAATTAGAACTGGACATTAAGAACTTTAACTTCAGCCGCCTGTCCAGATTCAAACCCTTGCGCCCTGTTGGACAGCTTATACATCAAAACATAGATTCTTCTGAAGGCAATAAATACCTGCCGACCTATCTTACCGAAGCGATCTCTGATTATTATTACCAGAAAAAACCGCTGAAACGCCGTGAAGTGATCAAAGCTGCCAACACCAATGGCATCAAAAATGAAAGCATGATAAAGTTCCTCGGTGGTATGGACCAGGTAGTAAACGTTTATTCTAATTTCATCCCTGTTTTTGATAAGCAATTCATCAGCCCTGCCAGTGACAATGGCGACCTGTATTACAACTACCGCGTCATTGATACCCAGCAGATGGCCAGCAATCGCTTCTATCATCTCGTCTTCACACCCAGGCGAAAAGGGACCAGCACTTTTGAAGGCGACTGCTGGGTACATGCAGGTACGTTTGCTATCCAGAAAATGAACCTGCGTCTGGGAAAAGAAGCCAATATCAATTTCCTGGAAAACCTGAGCCTGATACAGGAATACAGCCGTCTCAATGATTCAACCTGGTTTATTACAAAGGATAAATTCGTAGCAAACGTGTCGCCCATAGGAAAAGAAAAACCAGGTGTGATAGGCCGGAAAACTTCTACGTACAAAAACGTAGTTGTAAATGATAAGTCGGTAGAAAACGAATTAGCTAAAAATAAGAAACTGGAAGAGGTCATTACGCTTCCCGGCGCAGATGAAAAGGATAAAGCCTATTGGGAAGAGTCACGGCACGAAGAGTTGAGTAAAACAGAGAAAGGGATCATCCGGATGATAGATACACTGATCAATGCTCCGGTATTCCAGAAATTCACCAACCAGCTGAACTTTATTGCAACCGGTTACATGAATATAGGAAACGTTCAAATAGGCCCCTGGTACAACTGGATCACCTCTAATTCATGGGAAGGATTCCGTATGCGATTCGATCTTGGCAGTAATCATCACTTTGATAAAAAATGGTGGTGGCATACTTATCTTGCCTACGGTTTTGGGGATAATAAGCTGAAAGGGAAAGGAGAGCTGTTTTACCTGCCTAAAAAACATCCTCGCTTATATCTCTACGGTTCCTATACCAATGATCTTGACTTCGGGCAGAACTATTATGGTGAAGTAACGTCAGACAACATCTTTGCTTTAGCTGTCAGAAAACAAAATATTCCCCTCAAATTTTTAAAAGTAAATGAAAAAAGGTTTGAGTTCTTTAACGAGACCCGGTCGGGCTTTTCAACTAAGCTTGCCCTGACACATACCATGCAGACCCCGTTAAAGAACCTTATCCCAAAAGATTCTTTTGCTGTCGGTAATGGCCGTCTACCAATGACCTCAGCAGAGGTAGCGGTTCGGTTCCGGTTTGCTTACCTTGAAAAATTCCTGGAGAACAATTTCTTCCGCACCAGTCTTGGCAGCCCTTATCCTATCGGCGAACTAACCATCACCAAAGGATTTTCCGGCTTCTTCAAAAGCAGCTACGACTATACCAAGATATCAGTCAGCGTTTCAGATTATATCAGGATACCCCCTGTCGGCAGTATCTCCTTTCTGGTATACGGTGGCAAAACGTATGGAACATTACCTTATGTTTTGCTGGACATTGCTCCCGGTAATGAGTTGTATTATTACAATAAGTATGCATTCAACATGATGAACCGTTTTGAATTCATACATGATCAGTATGCCGGTATCAATTTCGAACACATTATCGGCAACGGGGTCTTTCGTTTATTTCCCAAACTTAAACTACGTCAATTCTGGACAGCCAAAGCACTTTGGGGCAGTTTGTCTGAAAACAATAAAAACTTCAACTTTAAGCAGGGACACCTGTTCCAGACACTGGATGGGAAAACCTACCTCGAAATGGGAACAGGCATTGACAATATCTTTCGTTTTCTCCGGGTTGATTTTGTGTGGCGGCTGCTGCCAACACGGTTACCCAAATCCTCAACTGAACAGTTTGGGATATTCGGCAGTTTCAGACTTAGCTTTTGACATAACACCTCTTCATTTATCCTAAAAACTTTTCACTAACTTCCTTTCTTTAAAAAGGATTGTATGTCCCATTATATTCTTGCGCTTGACCAGGGCACTACCAGCAGCCGCAGTATGTTGTTTGATAAACAGGGAAACATCATCAGTGTGGCACAAAAAGAGTTCAAACAAATATTCCCGCAGCCCGGATGGGTAGAACATGACGCCGAAGAAATATGGAGTACACAATATGGTACGATGGCCGAAGCAGCCGCCAAAGCCAATATCACCATGCGACAGGTGGCGGGCATCGGCATCACCAACCAGCGGGAAACAACCGTAGTATGGGAACGGAAAACAGGTAAACCCATCTACAATGCCATTGTATGGCAGGACAGGAGAACGGCTTCGTATTGTGATGAACTGAAAGCAGCCGGTCATGCTCAAAGCATACAGGAAAGAACGGGACTGGTCATTGATGCCTATTTCTCCGCCACCAAGCTAAAATGGATACTGGATAATGTAACCGGCGCCAGGCAAAAAGCAGCCAATGGCGAACTGGCATTTGGCACGATAGATACATGGCTGTGCTGGAAATTATCCGGCGGCCAGTTACATGTGACGGATGTATCCAATGCATCCCGCACTATGCTGCTGAATATTCATAGTTGCGAATGGGACAAAGAACTATTGAAACTATTTGATATTCCTGAAAGCTTATTACCGGAAGTAAAACCTTCCAGCAAGATCTACGGCAGTACGGGGAGTTTTGTCCCTGATTCACGTATTCCCATTGCAGGTATTGCCGGAGACCAGCAGGCTGCATTGTTCGGGCAAATGTGTACACAGCCCGGTATGGTAAAAAATACCTATGGCACCGGTTGCTTTATGCTGATGAATACGGGAGATAAAGCCATCACATCTAAAAATAACCTGTTGACCACCGTTGCGTGGAAGATCAATGACAAGACTGAATATGCACTGGAAGGAAGCGTATTCATTGCCGGGGCCGTGGTACAATGGCTGAGAGATGAACTCAAGATCATCCGTAAATCAGCAGAGATTGAAAAGTTATCACAACAGGTAAAAGATACTGATGGCGTTTACATCGTTCCTGCCTTTGCCGGTTTGGGGGCGCCGTACTGGAATCCCTATGCAAGAGGAACCATCTTCGGACTGACAAGAGGCAGCAGCAATGCGCATATTGCAAGAGCTGCATTGGACAGTATTGCTTATCAAACTTATGACGTTCTAAAAGCGATGGAAGCCGATGCAGGCATACAGATAAAGGAATTAAGAGTAGATGGCGGCGCTACGGTCAACAACCAATTGATGCAGTTCCAAAGTGACATACTGAATTGTAAAGTGGTGCGCCCTACCATTACTGAAACAACGGCATTAGGCGCTGCCTATTTAGCAGGTTTGGCAGTGGGTTACTGGAAAAGTATTGATGAGATACAACAGCAATGGCAAATTGAGAAATCATTTACTCCGGCTATGGCTGATACAAAAAGAGAGGAACTGGTGCATGGTTGGCAGAGGGCAGTGAAAGCAAGTATTGCCTGGGCGAATGGCTGAGAAGGTATCAACACAGAGTAGCGGAGTGAATGAGTTACACAGAGAAAAGGACTATTATGCTTACGAAGAACGAGCAATGGTACAATTCAATCACTGGGAGAATTATTAAGTGTGCCATTGAGGTACATAAAGAACTCGGCCGGGGACTTATGGAATCAGTATATGAAATTTGTTTAAAGAAAGTACTGGAGGATGAGAGATTATTTGCGAAAAGCCAGGTCATTCTTCCTGTTGTGTTCAGAGGCATACAGCTTGATAAGGATTTTATTCTTGACCTTTTGGTGGAAGATGAAATTATTCTTGAATCAAAGTCTGTAGAAGCTATATTACCTGTGCATGAGGCCCGGTTAGTTACTTATCTTAAATTATCCGGGAAAAAGCTGGGGTTACTGATCAATTTCAATGTAACGTTGCTGAAGGATGGTATCCGGAGGCGTATTAACGGAAACCTGAACTCAGTGTAACTCATCTTCTCTGTAACTCTGTGTTGAAAAAATGAACCGCCACTTCATGATACAACAACTCTCCGCCACTCCCGAATGGGATATTTGTATCATTGGAGGCGGGGCAACGGGATTGGGCACAGCTGTTGACGCTGCTACAAGAGGATTCAAAACCGTTTTATTCGAACAGCATGATTTTGCCAAAGGCACTTCTTCCCGCTCTACCAAATTAGTACATGGCGGCGTCCGCTATTTACAGCAGGGCAATATCAAATTAGTAATGGAAGCGCTGAAGGAAAGAGGGCTCTTAATTAAGAATGCACCGCATCTCGTACACAATCAAAAATTTGTTGTACCGAATTACAAATGGTGGGAAGGGCCGTTCTACGGTATCGGCTTGAAGATCTATGACTGGATGGCGGGCAAACTTGGATTAGGCCCATCTCAATTCTTATCCAAAGAAGAAACGCTTGCACTGGCCCCCACTCTCGACCCGGAAGGATTACGCGGAGGCATCGTTTATCATGACGGGCAATTTGATGATGCAAGGCTGGCCATCAACCTGGCGCAAACAGCCGCTGCGCATCATGCGGCTTTGCTGAATTATTTTCCTGTCACCGGTTTATTGAAAGCAAGTAAAAAAGTATGCGGGGTAAAAGTGAAAGATCATTTCACCGGTAAGGAATATGAGATAAAAAGTAAAGTGGTCATCAATGCCACAGGCGTTTTTACGGATGCCGTAATGAACATGGATGAGCCGAAGCACAAACAAATGATATCCCCGAGCCAGGGTATTCACCTCGTAGTGGATAAAGAATTCTTACCGGGCAACACGGGTATCATGATCCCGAGAACTGATGATGGCAGGGTATTGTTTGCCGTGCCCTGGCATGATAAAATAGTGCTGGGCACCACTGATACACCTGTCAAAACAAAAGACCCGGCTTCACTGCTTGAACCTGTACCGCTGAAGGAGGAAATAGATTTTATCCTGACACATACCGGCCG
>JAEUVK010000116.1 GCA_016787135.1 Chitinophagaceae bacterium
ATGAGCAACAAATCAGGGCAACAATTAGGCAACAAATATAAGTAAAAAAGAGTAGTTTGGCAACAAATAAAAGAAGGAAAAATCAGTTAAGACATATGAAAAACAAGCACTTAGCAAACAAAGGAAAGATAATTACTTTCCAATACAGAATTTGCTGAATATGTAGTCCAGCATATCTTCATTGGTCACTTCTCCTGTGATCTCACCCAGATAGTGGAGACAACGACGAATATCCAGAGCCAGAAGGTCTCCCGGGATCTTACTATCCAGCCCTTTCTTTATATCAATAAGGGACTTTCCCATTTCTTTTAATGCATGATAATGCCGTGCATTGGTGATGATCGTACTCTCCGTTTGTACCTCACCCCGAAGTACAGCGTCCACCATCCGTTCTTTCAATACCTCAATATGACGGTTTTCGGCTGCTGAAATAAATATGATATTCTCTGTTCCTGCAAATTTCGCTTTCGACTCAGATTCACCGGCTGAGTCGATCTTATTACCTACCAGCAAATAATTCAACTGGTATTTCTCAATTTCGGACTTCAGGTTTCCGATCTCTGTCTTTTCATCTCTTACATCAAACAAATAGACTACCAGGTCAGCCTGTTTCATCTTTTCGAGGCTTCTCTCTACTCCCGCAGTTTCAATCACATCACTGGTATGGTGCCTTATACCGGCAGTATCGATAAGCCGAAAGAGTATGCCATCTATATTGATCACTTCTTCAATCGTGTCTCTTGTTGTTCCCGGTATGTCACTGACGATTGCCCTGTCTTCGTTAAGCAATACATTCAGCAGAGTTGATTTGCCGGCATTCGGTTTCCCAATAATAGCCACGCTGACCCCGTTTTTGATAACATTACCCAAACGGAAGGAAGCGATCAATTGTGTTGTTGTGAATTGAATCTCTCTTACTAATTCATAAAACTGTTTCCTGTCCGCAAATTCCACATCCTCCTGTGAAAAGTCCAGTTCCAGTTCGATCAATGCAGAAAAGCGTATTAAACGTTCACGCAGTTCTTTCAGTTTTGTAGAGAAACCGCCCCGCATGGTATGCAATGCTGCCCTGAGTGACGCATCTGTATTACTTGCAATAATGTCTGCAACGGCTTCAGCTTGCGCCAGATCCAATTTCCCATGCAAAAATGCCCTTTGGGTAAACTCTCCGGGCTTTGCCAGTCTGGCTCCATTCTTTATACAAGCTTCGATGATCCGCTGTTGAATATATGATGAACCGTGACAACTAATTTCAACCACATCTTCACCTGTATATGATCTTGGAGCTTTAAACAAGGATATAACCCCTTCATCCAAAACTTTTTCTTCATCTTTCAAAAAGCCGACATGTATAGTGTGAGATTGCTGCTGAAAAAGGTCTTTCGACGGAAACAGGTTATTTACTATTCGAATAGCTTTCATACCACTCAAACGAATAATACCGATAGCCCCTACACCCGGCGGAGTTGCCAGGGCTACAATAGTGTCATCCCACCCGGTAAGTTTATTCATTGCTGGTCAAAAGTAAATTTGATTCTTCAAACCAATAAAACAAAAATCCCCCGGCTTATAAGCCGGGGGATGTATGATTGGTAAAACTAAATTTGTTTATTCAGATGTTACCTGGAATGTGATCGGCTGTTTGCGGTAAGCATTTACACTACGCCCGTTCTGCACCGCAGGAACCCATTTGGGACCCTTCTTGATTACTCTCATAGCTTCTGCTTCCATGCCATAACCATGATTGGTCAGTGCTTTTACATCGCTGATACTACCATCCTTGCTCACTACGAACTGTACATACACTGTGTAAGTACCTTCAGGCGCTCCATTATCAACCGGGGCGTTGGGGTTAAGGTTTCTTTCCAGGTATTTTCTCCAGGCTGGTTCCCCGCCTGTAAAAGAAGCTTCGATCTCCACTTTTTCAAAAATCTGGTTTTCGTCCTCTTTCTTTTCTTCAATAATCTGTTTGCCCTGATCAATTTCTACAGGAGTGGCAATCCCTTCATCTTTGATACCTTCCTGGCTAACCACATCGATTTTCGCTTCTTTCAATTCTTCTACTGCCGGAGGTGGTTCCTGCACTTCCTCATCTTTTACGATCTTTGGAGGAGTGAATTTCGCCATCTCGATCTTCGGAGGATCTGGTGGCTTTGGCGGAGGCGGTGGAGGGGGCTCCACTTTCTCTTCTTCCTGTTTGATATCCTGAATAGTAACCTCCTTGATCTCAACCTTGCCGCTATCCTTACTTTTCAAGGTACTGGACAGGTATGAGCCAATTAAAGCCAGCAGGGCAACGGAGGCAGTAATGACCAAGGCCATCACGATACGCTTATTGTACGTTTTCCGCAACTCATAAGCGCCATAGTCTTTATTCCTGTCCTCAAAGATGAGGTCAAGAATATCGGCTGATAGAATTTTGTTGGCTTCCATTATTTAAGTTATTTAGTAATTAGATGCTGCTCACTGTTTTATTCCATAAAACAAGCAAGTGTTATTTTCCTCCCTGGCTTACATTGATAAGATCCTGCTCGGTCTGGCTGATCTTTACCATAGCAAACCGCTTCACATTATTGATGGTCATTTCATCAAGAATATCCACAGTGTTCTTATAAGTAGCGTCCGGGGTCGGCTTGATCACTACAACAAAATCCTGGTCCGCACATTCAGCTTTAGGGTCCTTTTTACCCTTTTCCCTAGCTTTCTGCTCACAGTCAGGGCTGCCCTTATAGGCTGCGATAACGGATTTCTTTTTGTTGATAATGACCTCTCTTATGTCTTTGAAACTGCTGGACTTAAAATTCTCACCGCTTGCCCCTAACTCTCCTTCATAATAAAAAACATTATTATCCTTTCCAAGCATGATCGTCAATGCGCCGGACTGTTTTACCTTAGTTTCATCCTCCTTTTTATCCGATTCCTTAGGCATGTTCAGATCCATTGTGGTGGGGCTGCTCATGGTCGCTGTAAAAATGAAAAAGGTAATCAGCAGAAAACCCAGATCCACCATAGGAGTCATGTCAACACGGGTTGAAAGCTTTTTAGCTTTTTTGACCCCCGGTCCTTTTTTGTGGCCGCTATCGCCGCCACCGGTATCAATACTTGCCATATAAAAATTTTAATACCTGATTTAATTTTTTAATCGCTCAAAAAACAGTTCTGTTCCCTCCGGAGCTCCTTCCTGCGATGTAACAAGATTATACTTAAATTCCTCATTCTTTCTCAGCGCATTGATCACTGCCTCAAAAGTGGGGTATTTAGAATTATTGTCTCCTTTGATCAGGTACAGCAACTTCTCACCGGCAAATGCTTTTTTAGCTTCTCCGACCCACCAAATCAACTCATTATTAAGCGTGTCTAAAACAGGAATACCAGGCTGCGTATACGTTCCCTGCCTATCAGCAGGTATATCAAGCAATCCTTTCAGAGAGTTGAACGGCACGCCAATTATCAACGTCTTTTTAAAATTCTGGATCTGTGCCTGTGATAATCCAAGATTCCTGGTTGTATTGATCCCCTCAATGATGGTCGTCAGCTTTTCCTGGTCCTTTTTGGCGCTTATACTTACATAAACTTTACTGTCTTTGTCTATTGTTATAAGCATTGCATTCTCTTCCTTCAGAATATCGGAGGAAACAGAATTGGGTGTTGTTACCGGCACCGGCTCCGGCGGTTTAAATTTTGTGGCCATGATGAAAAAGGACAGGATCAGAAAGGCTATGTCCACAAATGGGGTCATATCCGTATCCGTACTCTTCCGGGCCATTTTTACATGCGGCATATCTGATTCAGTTTATTGATTAGATGAATAATATGGAAAAATCCACAAAATCATCTTTTAAATTATTTATACTGAGAAGCAAAACTCTGTGTCAGTGTAAACCCTGATTCATCAATACCATAAGTAATGGAGTCGATCTTTGTTGTAAATATGTTATACATGATCAAAGCCAGGGCTGAAGTACCGATACCCAGGGCTGTATTGTAAAGGGCCTCGGAGATACCAACCGCCAGAGCGCTTGAATCACTGCCACCGCCGGATTCACCAAGAGCGGCAAATGAGCGGATCATACCTAATACCGTACCCAACAGGGCTACCAGGGTACCGACAGAAGTGATAGTTGAAAGAAATACCAGGTTTTTTGAAAGCATTGGCAATTCTAGTGCAGTTGCCTCTTCTACTTCCTTTTGAATGGCAATTACTTTCTGATCTGTAGAAAGTCCGCCCTCACTGATCATTTCTTTGTAACGGCGAAGACCGGCTTTCATTACATTACCTACTGAACCGCGCTGCCTGTCGCATTCAGATAAAGCAGCATCTACATTACGGTTAGCCAGGTGATATTGCACTTTGCGGATAAAATCGGCGATGGAACCGTTGCCAAGAGCTTTGCGGATAGTAAGGAACCTTTCTATAGAGAAAACGATCACCATTAATAACATTCCTATCAGGAGGGGAACGATGATACCACCTTCGTATATCCCGTGCAATGCGTCTTTAGGACCATGGTGTTTCGGCCAGAATCCTCCGGATTTGTCAGGAGTTTTGAATCCGTCATCGCTTCCAAGAATAAAACGCCAGATACAATAACCGGCGATGATACATACTATCGGGGCGATCCATGAGATGGCATTACTGCTTTTTTTCGGTTGAACAGAAGTAGCCTTAACTGCTGCAGTTGGTTTAGTCTCTGCCATGATTGAAATTTTTAGTGTTTTTTAATGTTTTAATGAAATGACAAGTCCAGTTTAAAGAGGTACAATTCTAAGTAAAAAATCAAATAAATGATTATGACTTCCCTGTTTTTTTTGGGAAAGGCTTCAAGTTAAGGATTTTTTGATATGCCGCAAGTCAGGCAAGAAAAATTGATGATAAATTCAGGATAAATAGCTCGGATTCATTAAACACTCACTCATACCTGAGCGCTTCAATGGGATTGAGGCGTCCTGCCTTTAATGCAGGGTAAAGTCCGGCAAGCAACCCCACCAGGCTGCAGATCACGATACCATAGATCACCCAGCTCCACGGAACTACAAAACCTGTATTGAGCACAATGGAAAACAGGTTGCCTACAAAAACTCCCAGGATGATTCCAAATAATGCACCCAGTACACTTATGATAATTGCTTCTAATAAAAACTGCCGCCGTACCACATTGCTTTTCCCGCCTATGGCTTTGATCAGCCCAACCTCCTTGGTACGTTCAGACACCGAAACCAGCATGATGTTCATCAACCCTATCGCTGCCCCTATCAGAGTGATCAGCCCTATGACCGTCGCCGAAATGGTAAGAAAGCCAAGACTATTCATAGCTTTCTCTGCAACACTGTCACTTCTGTCCAAAACAAAATTATTTTCTTCTGTTACTGCGAGTTTGCGTATCGCCCGGAAGGTACCTTCTGCCTCTCCCATTGCCTGACCCACCTTCAGCAGGTCGTTTGTCATGATAGCAATGACATAAGAGTTACTGGAAGGAAAATTTCTTTCAATGCTTGTATAGCTTGTTATAATAACATTATCCCGGCTAAATCCAAAAGAAGAGCCTCTGCTGGCCAATACACCCAAAACCCTGTATGGTATATTATTTATGCTCACAATCGTATTAACGGCCCTTTCCACGCCCTGCGGAAAAAGCTTTTTGGCCACATCATATCCAAGCAAACACATATTTGATCCTGCCGTAACATCGGTCTTATTCATATTGCGGCCTGTCGCCAGAGTAAACCCATTTAACTGCAGGTAATTTTCATCGCCGCCAAACATCATCAGGTTCGGGCTTGTCTTTCTATCCTTGTAAGAAGCGATATTGTTCCTGTTGCCAAAAATTGAAACACTCCTTATAGAAGGATAATGGAACATGCTTAGAAAGTTCTCCGCTTCGTCTTTGGTAATAGCTTTCCCAAGATTTGATTTTTTTTCCTTGCGTGCTCCTTTTTTGGAAAGCTTGACATCATCATTATTACCTCCTCCAAAACGGATATTCCTCTCTTTAAACCGGATCGTGAATGCATTGGCGCCCATTGTGGAAAAACTCTCTGAGAATTTTTGATTCATTGCCTTGATAGCCGTAATAATACCTACCAAAGCCATGATGCCGAATGCGATAATGGATACAGTAAGACCGGTACGAAGTTTATTGCTGCGTATAGTACGGTAAGCCAGTGAAAGTGTATCAAGAATATTCATACCGCATTGCCTGTATTAGACCACCCGAAGGTAAAGAAGAAAACCTTTCCCTGTATGATATTGATTGGCGGTAACCTATCAGAAGTAATACCAGTTAAGCAGCAGGCTGGGGAAAATACCCAGTAAAATGATCAATCCGGCCAGGGCAACCAATGTCCATTTGAAAGAAGAACTGACCAGTATTTCCTTAGGCTGGCCTTCTTTGAAATACATGGCCTGTATCACCCGGAAATAATAATAAACGCTTACCGCAGCCATCAAAACGGCAAATATTACCAGCCAAAAGTGCCTGCCTGTAAGAACAGCCGCCTTCAGCATATAGAATTTAGAAATAAACCCTGCCGTAAGCGGGATACCTGCCAGTGACAATAAAAAAATCGTGGTAGTAGCTGCGATCAGCGGTTGCTGCTTTGCCAGGCCATTAAATCCTTCAAAAGTGTAATCACTCATTTTGATCAGTACCGCAAAAATGCCGATCGTAGCAAGACTATAGGCAGTTGCATACAGCAACAGACCTTCTTTGGCATCAGCATTCATCGCAAACAGGGACAGTAACATAAAACCCGCCTGCGCAATACTTGAGTAGGCAAGCATTCTCTTAACGCTTTGCTGAAATACTGCAGTAATGTTGCCGATGAATAAAGTCGCAGCCGTGATCAGGGCTACCCATATCTGCCATTGCGGCTGTATGGCGCCAAAAGCATCATTGAACAGCCGGATGAATGCAATGAACACAGCTGCTTTTACTATCGTGGCCATAAAAGACGTAAAAACTGTAGGAGCTCCGTCATATACATCCGGTGTCCAGAAATGGAAAGGAGCAGCAGAAACTTTAAATGCCATTGAGAAAAGTAACAGTATCATACCCGCTATCAGCAAAACGCCGGGTTTGCCATCTTTCATGAATACCTGCTCTGTTCCAAAAGAACCGGTGGCCCCATATATCAAAGCAATTCCCATCAGCATTAAGCCGGTAGAGAAAGAGCCTAATAAAAAATATTTCAATGAAGCTTCATTGCTCTTCAAATTCCTTTTATCACTTCCTGTCAAAATATAAAGAGGTATTGAGATGATCTCGATACCAAGGAATAATATCAGTAATGATCTGGAAGCGGATACCAGGATTATACCACAAAGAATGAAGAATATCAACGCGAGATATTCTGCATAATAATTCCCCACCTTTTCCATATCTCTTGCCGATAAAACAAAGTAAAGAAAAGCGGAAAAGAAAGCAGTACTGTTGAACAGCAGAGAGAACCGGTCAAAGTGCATCATCCCTTCAGTATTGATCCTGAAAAAAGAGGTGCCATACATTTCAAGTATATTGACAATAAGTAATACCAGTAACCCGGCTGTTGCAATATTCCTGACAGCGCTTTTTTGTTTCAGCAGCACACCGCCGAACATCATGATAACCCCGATAACTGCCGACAATATTAATGCGTTCATACTTTTCTGTTACTTCTTAAAAATGCGTTGCAATTGCGGATTTTCAGAAATACTGTTTGTTATATCAGTTGATGCTTTGTTTGTTACTCCTAAAAAAGGCTGTGAATAAATCCCAAGCCAGAATACCAGTGCCACGATCACTCCCAAAACAAATTTTTCATTGAGGTGGATATCCTTTGCATCAGCAATGGCCGCTGACGTATTCCCGTAAAAAACTTTGCGGATAAGATTAAGGGTATAAACTGCTGCAAATATGATACATAGTCCTGCCAGCACAGTGAACCAAATATTGAACTTCGTGGCCTGCGAAGTAAATATGCCTGTGAACATCAGAAACTCCCCGACAAAGGCATTTGTCAGGGGCAATGCAATATTGGCCAGTGCAATGATCACAAAGAAAATTGCCAGGCCCGGCGCCTTTTGTGCAAGGCCTCCCAGTTCAGAAAGTTTTCTTGTTCCGAATTGTCTTTCGATAAGCTCCACGGCTATCCACAAACCGATGATGTTAATGCCATGGTTGAACATCTGTATCATTACCCCCTGCATACCTATCACATTCACAGAAAAAACAGCTAAACACATCAGCCCGATATGTGCTATAGAAGAATAAGCGACCAATCTTTTCAGATCATCCTGCCGTATAGCGATCAGCGAAGCATAGATCATCCCGGCTACTGCGAGTGACGAGACAGTGTCACCCCATGAATACGATGAAAGCGGAAGAACAGGTAATAGCCATCTTAGAAGACCAAACACGCCCATTTTAACCATTACACCGCTTAATACCATTGTCATCGCTGTCGGCGCCTGCTCATACGTGTCTGGCTGCCATGTATGGAACGGAAAGATGGGCATCTTTACAGCAAAAGCAATGAATAATAACCAGAACAGCCATGTCTGTTCTTTATCTGTCAGCGCCGCTTTATAAAATGATGTTATATCAAACGAATTATCTGGTGTATGAAAATAGATATACAAAAGTCCGACGAGCATCAACAGCGAACCAAGAAAGGTATAAACAAAGAATTTGAAGGTGACTGGTATCCTTTGCGGCCCGCCCCATTGTGAACATAAAAAATAAGCAGGTATCAGCGCCAGTTCCCAGAAGAAGTAAAACAACAAAGCATCCATCGCCAGGAATACACCCATCATTCCCGCCTGTGTCAACAACATTAACGCAAAAAAGTTATATGCATTCCTGTACGTGCTTCGCCAGGTAGAGATAAAAATGAGAGGAAAAGCTACCGCATTCAGCAAACAGAGTACTTGCCCGAGCCCATCCAGTTTTACAGAGAAACTGCTGTTCAATGCGCCCATCCATTCTGTTTTGTAAGCGAGATAACTCGCATCATGCAGAACAGCAAGACCAAGTATTGAAACAACCAGTGTAGCCAATGAAGATAGCAAAGCCCATGAGCGGACCTGCTTTTCATTTTTAATGAAAAAAGCGGCCAACCCTGTCAGCAATGGAACCAATATCAATAAAACAGCGATCATCAATTTTTATTTTGAAATTCCGGAGTTGGGAAATTTTCAAATCGCCCATTCCTCATATCTTCCTTTTTATTTTCTTAAAAAGAACTGCAATACAAATACCACCAGCATGCTCAGCACCATTAGCAGGACATAACTGCCTACCTGCCCGCTTTGCAATAATCTTAACTGCCGGCTTCCGTAATTCACGGCTTTCCCGACACCGTTCACCACGCCATCGATCACGTATTTTTCAATGACTCCATTCAGGAAACCACCGAATCTGCTCAATGGATTCACTATTGCCCTATCATACAACTCATCTACATACCACTTATTTTCCAGCACTTTTCCAAGACCTGTTGCTTCTGTCCGTTGGTAATTTTTGAACTTGAACCATGCGGCAATGATCATGACCACAACAAGTACAGTTGACAACCCCATCAGCGCATATTCAGTAGAATGAGATACAGGTGTGCCTTCATGCGGCTTTATTACCGGTAATAAGAATTCTCCCAGTTTATCTCCTCCGTGCATGATCGCTTCCGGTATTCCAACAAAGCCCCCGACGAAAGAAAGTGCAGCCAGTATGATAAGCGGAATGGTCATGGCTGCAGGGCTTTCATGGAGGTGATGCTCCTGCTCATGTGTTCCCCTGAATTTGCCGGTGAACGTAATGAACAACAGGCGGAACATATAAAAAGCCGTGAGGAGGGCTGTAAACAAAGCTATCCCGTACAACACGGGGCTTTTTTCATAAGCGCTTAATAAAATAGCATCTTTTGAAAAGAAACCGCTGAATGGCGGAATTCCTGCAATAGCAATACAGCCTATCCAGAATGTTGCAGAAGTGATCTTTAATTTTTTTCCAAGGCCTCCCATATTGCGGATATCCTGCTCACCACCCATCGCATGAATAACACTGCCGCTTCCAAGGAATAACAATGCTTTAAAGAAAGCATGCGTCATTACATGAAATACAGCCGCTACATAGGCACCCGTACCCAATGCAAGGAACATAAATCCTAACTGGCTTACCGTAGAATAAGCCAGCACTTTTTTAATATCGTTTTGCTTAAGTGCGATGGTCGCTGCCAGTAAAGCGGTAGCCAGGCCAATGATCGCTACAATACTCATGGTAACATGAGACATGGAGTAAAGGATATTACTCCGGGCAATCATGTAGATACCGGCCGTCACCATGGTAGCAGCATGGATCAATGCGGATACAGGCGTAGGACCTGCCATCGCATCCGGCAACCAGGTATAAAGAGGTATCTGCGCACTTTTGCCTGTAGCGCCAACAAATAGTAAGATGGTGATAATCGTTATATCAGCAGAGGTAAATTTATTTTGCTCAGCAAAAGAAAAAACGTCACCAAAGTTTACATTCCCGACTTTAGCAATGATCCAGAAGATGGCTATCAGAAAAGCGAGGTCGCCGATCCGGTTCATGATAAAGGCCTTGTTGGCTGCTTTATTATATTTTGTATTCTTGAACCAATAACCGATGAGCAAATAAGAACAAAGCCCCACTCCCTCCCAGCCAATGAACATGATGACATAGTTGGCGCCCATCACCAGTAGCAGCATCGAGAACACGAACAGGTTGAGATAAGAAAAATACCTTCCGAAATGCTCTGTCTTCTCCTCATGCATGTACGACGTTGAGTAAACATGAATAAGAAAACCAACCCCTGTGATGATCAGGAGAAATAAAGAAGAAAGCTGATCTACCTGGAAAGCAAACGGGATTTTGAGCGAAGCGACCTTAATAAAGTTGAAGTATTCTGCTACATGGGTATTACCGCCTCTTACCTGCATGAATACCCAGATGCTCATCACAAAAGAAGCAAGTACTACGCCGCTTCCGATGATACCGATCAATGATTTGGTCAGATGCTTCCGGCCCAGACCATTGATCAAAAAGCCCAGTAAAGGAAAGAGCGGGATCAACCAGGCTATATGTAAAGCATTTTGCATAACTCTCTTCTGTCTCCTAGTGTTTTAAGCGATTCAGGAAATTCACATCCACTGAATGAATATTTCTGTACATCATGACGATAATAGCCAACCCGACACTTACTTCTGCTGCCGCCACCACCATGATGAAAAATACAAACAACTGCCCATCGGTACCTGCAGTAGTAGCGGTATCCGCCGCCAATGCTGTTGCGTGGTGCATTTTTGAAAAAGCCACCAGCAATAAATTCACCGCATTAAGCATTAATTCAATGCACATGAAAATAATGATCGCATTGCGGCGTGTCAGCACCCCCACTATCCCGATGCAGAATAAGGCAATGGACAGGAATATGTAATAATTTATTGGCATATCATTCTTTCTTACCTATCACAACAGCGCCTACCATAGCGCTCAAAAATAAAATACTGCTTATTTCAAACGGCACTACATAAGTACTGAATAATGCTTTACCAAGATTGCTGATCAGGCCAATATCTCCCGTATTTACCTCTGCTGATTGCAAATGAACTTCCGAATCTTTCAATGCTGCCACAAATACAAGCAATAAACATCCGCCTGCTACAGCGCCTGCCAATTTCAGCCATTTGCTCTTTTGTGGTTCTATACTCTTGTTCAGGTTCATCAACATTATCACAAACAGGAACAGCACCATAATAGCGCCTGCATAAACGATAATGTTAACGATAGCAAGGAACTGCGCATTCAGCATGATATAATGACCGGAAATAGCAAAGAAAGTGGCGATCAGCCATAATACACTATGCACCGGGTTCTTGCTGGTAATTACCATTAATGCGCTGAAAAGGGCCAGCACCGATAGAAACCAAAAAAGTATTTGTGTAACGTTCATTGTTCTATTAAGCTGTTAGTCCGTCTTTAATAGTTCATCTTTACTTCTTAACTCACTTCTTCACTGCCCTTTCACCTAAAGCCTTTTGGTATCCATCCGGATCTTCCTTTGGATTCGGGATCAGCAGGTCATCCTTTTTATAAATAAATCCTTTTCTCCCATAGTTAGCCGGCGCAAAGGTCTGCGATAAGTAGATCGCATCTTTAGGGCAGGCTTCCTCACAATAACCACAGAAAATACAGCGCAGCATATTGATCTCATATTTCGCTGCATATTTTTCTTCTTTATACAAATGTTCTTCTCCCGGCTGTCTTTCTGCCGCCTCCATAGTAATGGCCTCAGCAGGGCAGGCCACAGCACAAAGCCCGCAGGCGGTACAGCGTTCGCGGCCTTCTTCGTCCCTGTTCAGTATTTGCAGTCCCCTGAATACTTTCGAAAAAGTTCTTTTCTCTTCCGGGTACTTTATCGTTGCCTTCTTTTTAAAGAAGTGACCCAGCGTAATAAACATCCCCTTAAGTATCGAAGGCAAATACAATTTCTCCCATGCCGTCATCGGCCTGCGATCTACCTGTTTTGCTCTTTGTGTTAACTGCATATCCCTGCTCCGCAAAGGAGTTTTAAAATTTCGCAAATATAGAGCTTATGTGTTCACTTACCACCGGCTGTTCCCTATCCAATACATTACTTTTTCAGCCACAGTACGACAGCCGCTGTTACCACCATATTGATCAAAGCCAGTGGTATCAGTTTCTTCCAGCCAAGATTCATCAGTTGGTCATACCTGAATCTCGGTATCGTCCATCGTATCCACATGAACAGGAAAATAAAGAGGGCTGCCTTTGTCATCAGCACACCGAAACCGATCAGCGACAATAGCCATGAATCAAGCCCCCATCCTGCTTCATGTACAAATGGTATATCATATCCCCCGAAATACAAAGTGGACATCACCACCCCGCTGATGAACATGTTGATATATTCAGCAAATAAATAAAACCCAAGTTTCATAGATGAGTATTCCTGGTGATAACCAAAGTTCAGTTCATTCTCCGCTTCCGGCAGGTCGAATGGCGTTCGGTTACACTCGGCCAATGCACAAATAAAAAATATCAGGAAACCCAGCGGCTGATAAATGATATGCCATCCACCGGCCTGATTAGCTACGATGCTGCTCATACGCAAGTCACCTACCAGCATCAGCAAAGCGATCAGCGCAAGACCCATCGGCAATTCATACGACACCATTTGCGAGGCGCCGCGTATGGCGGCCAGCAACGAGAATTTATTATTAGAGGCCCATCCGCCGATCATGATACCATACACACCAAGGCTCACTACTCCAAAAATGTAAAGAATACCGATATTAATATCTGCTATCTGCATGGCGACCTCCCGTCCGCCAACAGAAAAAGAATGTGACCATGGAATGACAGCACTGGTCAATAATGCAGTGATCATCGCCAGTACCGGACCTAGCACAAAAAGAAATTTGGATGAAGCTAAAGGGATGATCTCTTCTTTGAAGAACAACTTACCACCATCGGCCAGGGGCTGCAATAAACCCCAGGGACCTGCCCGGTTGGGACCTATCCTGTCCTGCAGAAATGCTGCGATCTTTCTCTCTGCGTATGTCGCATACATTGCTACCAGCATGGATAAAGAAACAATAAAGGCAACCAGTATTGCTTTTTCCAGAATAAAATACCAATCAATGGCCAATAAATACATACCCTAAATCCCTGAAGGGAGTTTTAATGTTTTTAAATCGAAATTCCATTTCTTTGTCTATCTCTCACTTTATACTCCTTTCATATCCGCTACGGCTCTTATTAATCCTGACCATTACTCCCCTTCAAGGGAGTAGGTGAATTAAAGGTTGCCCCGGTTGCAGGCCCCGGCAATTCACTTAAATGAACCTCCGGCTTGTTCACATCGCTGATGCTATGAATATCCATCAGCAATTTGGGTGCACGGCCTCCCATTACTTCTGCTACTGTTTCCTGCGGCTTCACGGTACCTGAGTAGTAATGATTCGCTGAAATAACAGAATGCCTGGCCACTTTCATCGGTCCATCTATCACCCAGTCATTCATATCTTTTTTATCAAACCGGCAGGTATTGCATATCCACCCGGGCTTGCCATCATAGCTCTGCACCTCACCCCACTGATCTTTTCTTGCCGTTACCCGCAATACTTCATCGCCCCGGTTCCATAATGTCACTTTCCCGCAACAGGTTGGGCAATCCCGGTGTGCATCCACCGGTTTCGTGAACCATACACGGTTCTTAAAGCGGAATGTTTTATCGGTCAATGCGCCAACAGGGCATACATCGATCATGTTACCGCTGAAATCATTATCTATCGCTGTAGAAATATAGGTAGATATCTCTGCATGATCGCCCCTGTCTAATATACCATGTACCCTGTTATTCGTTAATTGATCTGCTACATAGGTACAACGATAGCAAAGGATGCATCGTGTCATGTGTAATTGTATATAAGGACCAATATCTTCTTTTTCAAAAGTCCTTTTTGCAAATTCGTAACGGGTGCCTTCCTTTCCATGCTCATAGCTCAGATCCTGCAAATGACATTCACCGGCCTGGTCGCATATGGGGCAATCCAATGGATGGTTCAATAAAAGAAATTCCACCACTCCATTTCTTGCATCGGTCACCCTTTCACTCGTGATATTCTTCACGACCATTCCATCCATTACATTGGTACGGCAGCTGGCCACCAGTTTGGGCATCGGTCTTGGATCAGCCGTTGAACCTGCCGCTACTTCCACCAAACAGGTGCGGCATTTACCCCCGCTACCCTGCAATTTGCTATAGTAGCACATCGCGGGTGGCGTCACATCTCCACCAATCTGCCGGGCCGCATTCAGGATAGTGGTACCCGCCGGTACTTCTATCGTGATGTTGTCAATGGTTACTTTAAATAGTTTAGGTGCTTCAGCCATTTTATATATTCAAAAAGTCAAAATTTAAAACATCCGACCATGTTTATGCCGGCGTAGCCGTCTTCAACGGGTCCGCATAGTGCATCAATCCATAATTTCTCCTTACACACTCATCCGGGTTCTGCACGTGCCATTCAAACTCGTCCCTGAAATGCCTGATCGCTGCTGCTACCGGCCACGCTGCTGCGTCTCCCAACGGACAGATCGTATTCCCTTCGATCTTTCTCTGTATATCCCACAACAGGTCTATGTCACTCATTTTACCTTTACCATTCTCTATATTCAGCAATATCTTTTCCATCCAGCCTGTTCCTTCACGGCAGGGCGAACATTGCCCACAACTTTCATGACGATAAAATCTTGCCAGCGTATAAGTATTCCGAACCACGCATTGCGTTTCATCCAGCACGATAAACCCACCTGACCCCATCATTGACCCTGTTGCAAACCCTCCGTCGGCCAAACTCTCGTAGGTCATCATCCTCGTTTCCCCTTTTGCCGTCTTTAATAAAAGGTTCGCGGGCAAAATTGGAACCGATGAGCCTCCCGGGATACAGGCTTTTAGTCTTTTTCCACTGGCAATGCCACCGCAATATTCATCACCGTATATAAATTCTTCTACCGAAATAGTCATGTCTATTTCATACACACCAGGTTTCTTAATATTGCCGCAGGCCGATATAAGTTTTGTACCAGTAGATTTGCCGATTCCAATTTTTGCATATTCGTCACCGCCTTCATTCACGATAGGAACCACTGCTGCGATCGTCTCTACATTATTCACTACCGTCGGGCAATCCCACAAACCCTTCACCGCCGGGAATGGCGGTTTAATACGGGGGTTTCCCCTTTTGCCTTCCAATGATTCCAGCAATGCTGTTTCCTCGCCACAGATATAAGCGCCGGCACCACGCTGTACATATATCTCACAATCAAAACCACTGCCCAGGATATTCTTACCCAGCCAGCCATTATTCTTTGCTTCCGCTATAGCCTGCTCCAGTATATCAACGATCCAGGCATATTCACCGCGGATATAGATATAGGAACGATTAGACCCTAATGCATAAGAAGAGGTGATCATTCCTTCGATCAGTAAATGGGGAATGAACTCCATCAAATACCTATCCTTAAAAGTTCCGGGTTCTGATTCGTCAGCATTCACCACCAGGTAGCGGGGAACACCTTCAGGTTTTGCCAGGAAGCTCCATTTCATACCGGTTGGAAAACCTGCGCCGCCACGGCCGCGAAGTCCGCTTTTCTTTACTTCTTCCGTCACCTGGTCAGGACTCATGGTCTTTATGGCCTTCTCCACGCTGCGGTATCCGCCATGCTGACGATAGACATCATACAGCCTGATGTTTTCAACGTGTGCTTTATCTAATAATAGTTTTCTACCCATATAATCTATATCCGTATCAGCGAAAATCTTATTTCATTTCACCGCCTGCCTGGCAAATAATAACCACCTCTTTCCTTTCTTTACCCATACTTCCAGCACCTTCAGATGAAAATTGCCATTATTGCCATTCAGGCTGGCTTTAATATCGGCAATGAATCTTGCATGCGCCATATTCCCATTCACCACCACACGCATGCTGTCCTCTTTATAATCCAGATAGCTCATATATCCTGTTTCCAGGTTTTTGAGCATCTCTGCCTTCGTTTCCACCCAGCCGTTACTATGCCCATAACTCAAGGCCTTATCCGTTTGCTGGTTAATAGATACCGTATTCTTTTTTACCAGTGCCTGGTGAAACTCTTTGATCGTCGTTACCAGCTTGGCCTCATCTGCCTGCGCCAGTACACTTAATCCTGCAAAGAACAATACTATCGTCAGGAAATAACGCATTTTTTTAGTTATGACTGGCGGCATTCCTCCTGCACTCTTCAATGATAGCATCCACTTTTTCCCTGGTCAGGTGCTCCCGGTAATGTTTTCCCATCTGCATCATCGGCGCATAACCGCAGGCGCCAAGACATTCTACTGTCTTCAGGGTAAACATCCCGTCACTTGTCGTCTGTCCCGGTTTGATGCCAAGCTTATCGCCGATATATCTAATAATATCATCGCTTCCGTTCAGCATGCAAGGTCCTGTCTGGCAAACCTCGAACATGTACTTACCAACAGGTTTCAGGTTATACATGCTGTAAAAAGTAGCTACCTCGTACACTTCTATCGGCGCTATATTCAGTAAAGAAGCTACATAATCCATCACCGGTACATCCAGCCAGCCACCAAACTCCTGCTGCGCCAAATGCAGTACAGGCAGCAATGCACTTTTCTGTTTCCCTTCCGGGTAAAAAGAAATGATGCGGCCGACCTCTTTTAATTTCTCCTCTGAAAATTTTACATTTTGCATTTTACTTTCTTTGCTTCACTGTCTGCTTCGATCGTCGCAGCGCAATGACAATTTTTCATTTCTTCTATGCATCCATTTCTCCTGCTATCAGGTTCAATGATGACATGACAATGATCGCATCGCTCAGCATCGCCCCTTTTGTCAGTTCTTCGTATGCCTGGTAATAAATAAAACAAGGCCTGCGGAAATGCAACCGATATGGCGTTCTGCCACCATCACTGATCAGGTAAAAACCTAATTCTCCATTACCTCCTTCTATGGAATGATATACTTCTCCGGCGGGCATATCGATCTCACCCATGATGATCTTGAAATGCCAGATCAACGCCTCCATCTTCGTATATACATCCTGTTTGGGCGGCAAATAGTATTCAGGAATGTCGGCGTGGTACACTTCTGCTTCAGCCCCTTTAAACTCCTGTATTTTATGAAAGGCCTGTTCGATGATGCTTAAGCTCTGCCACATTTCCTGATTGCGGACAAGGAAACGGTCATAACAATCTCCCGTAGTTCCTACGGGTATATCAAACTGAAAATCCTGATAACTGCTATAAGGCGCATGTACACGAACATCGTAGTCCACACCGGCTGCACGCAGGTTAGGACCTGTAAATCCATAATTCAATGCCCTTTCTGCACTGATTGGTCCGGCGCCGATCGTACGCTCCATGAAAATGCGGTTGCGGGTAAAGAGATTCTCAAACTCTCTCAGTACAGCAGGATATTCTTTTAAAAACTTTTCGATCTTCTGAAAAGCGATGTCATTGAAGTTTCTTTCAAAACCACCGATACGGCCGATATTGGTCGTCAACCTTGATCCGCACACTTCTTCATATATCTCGTAAATAAGTTCGCGGTATTGCATTACGTACAGAAAGCCTGTATAAGCACCTGCATCCACGCCGACAATGGAATTACAGATCAGGTGATCAGAGATCCTTGCGAGTTCCATGATGATGACACGCAGATAATCTACCCGCTTTGGTGTTTTTACACCTAACAGCTTTTCACAGGTCAGGTGCCATCCCATATTATTGAGCGGCGAAGAACAGTAGTTCAGCCGGTCGGTAAGCGGGGTGATCTGGTACAGCGGGCGTCTTTCAGCGATCTTTTCAAAAGCCCGGTGAATGTAGCCAACTGTCTGCTCAGCAGAAACAATTCTTTCACCATCCAACTCAAGTATATTCTGAAACACACCATGTGTAGCCGGGTGCGTTGGGCCCAGGTTGAGTGTTGTGGTCGTCTTCTCAATACTGCCTTCCGGTAATTTTATATGATGTTCAGACATTGCTGTCTTTGGGTTTTAGTTTACTTAGCCTGATCCGGTTATCCTGTTCAGACTGATCAATCATTAATTCACTTTTCCTTCCTCAATGGCCGCTCCTTCATTTTTCTTTTCTCCCTTAAAACCTATCATGCTTCCCCTGCCAAACATTTCATCATCCTTGTCCACCCGGCTCTGGTCTTCCAGCGGGTATTCCTTTCGCATCGGGAAGTAATCCATTTCATCCACATTCAATATCCGTTTCAGGTTGGGGTGACCGACAAAATTCACACCATAGAAATCATAGGTCTCTCTCTCCATCCAGTTGGCAGAAGAGAATAAACCGGTGGCTGTGTAAACATCCGGCTGGCTGATATCCGTAAATACTTTGAAACGTACACGGACATTATCTTCCAGGTTGTGCAGGTGATAAACAACAGCTAACTCTTTCCCTGCCTGATCAGGATAATGAACCGCACAGAGATCGGTCAGAAAACGAAACTTCAGTTCGGGAGAATCGTACAGAAAATTCAACACTTTCAGGTTAAGTTCCTTTGGCGCCGAAAAAGTGAGCATCCCGTAAGGGTCGGTGAAATCAGTCACCTGGTCCCCGAATTTCTCCGTCAGTTTCTGCTTGATGATATCGTTGGTCAATGACATTTCAATTTGAAGATTTGGCAATTTGAAGATCTGAAAATGAGTTCCGCACTCATTGGCTCCTCTTCAAATCATCACGTTATTGAATCCCATAACTCTCCAGCAATGCCTTATACTGCGCTCCGTTCCTTCTTCTCAGGCTTTCTTTGCCAATAAGATCCTGTATTCGCATTACCCCATCTATTATCGCTTCAGGTCTTGGCGGACAGCCCGGCACATATACATCCACCGGCACTACCTGATCAATTCCCTGCAACACACTATACGTATCAAATATCCCACCGCTGGAAGCACAGGCGCCCACAGCGATCACCCATCGCGGTTCTGCCATCTGCAGATATACCTGTTTTACCACAGGTCCCATTTTTTTGGCTATCGTTCCCATCACCATTAACAGGTCGCATTGACGCGGAGAAAAGCCCACTCTTTCCGACCCGAACCTGGCGAGATCATAATGGGAACCCATCGTGGCCATGAATTCGATACCACAGCAAGAAGTTGCAAAAGGCAGCGGCCAGATCGAATTCTTTCTTGCCAGGCCGATCACGTTGTTCAAAGACGTAGCAAAAAAACCTTCTCCCTGGTGACCATCCGGCATGTCAGCCATGCTGATGTCATTTTCCAGCTTTTTGATGTTTACATTGTATGATACAGGACGAGCCATAGTTCAATTAGTTAATTTGTCAATTTGCTGATGTACTGATTTAATAACATCCCTTCCGCCATCGTGTTCATCCGCAAATCAACTGATCAGCATATTTGCACATCTAATCTTCCCACTTCAAAGCACCTTTCTTGATAATATATATGAACCCGCAAAGAAAAAATCCTACAAACATTAATACTGCCCAGAAACCTGCCCAGCCAAGTTCTTTGAAATTCACGGCATAAGGATAGAAGAAAATAACTTCCACATCAAACAACACAAATAATATGGCGGTCAGAAAATATTTGATCGCCATTGGCTGGCGGGCATCCCCATGGGTTTCAATGCCACTGGCAAAGTTCTGCAGCTTATCAGCCGTCTTTCTTTTGGGACCCAGCAAATGCGTTACAATGACAAGGAAAACAATAAGTCCAACTGCAAATATCACCTGGATAGCTACCGGCAGGTAGGAACTTGCATCAGATCCGGAAAGATTAGCCTGTAGTAAGTAGTTCATAGTTTTTCAACCGATGGGCAAAAATAAGGGAGGCATATCAAATTACCTTACAATTTCTGAGCGGCAGTTAATTGAAAAAGAAGAACCCACGATGCTTTACCGTGGGTTCTTTCTAAGAAAAAAAACTTGTTTATTTTAAACGGAATTACTTTCCTTGTTTCCGCTGTACTTTGTGCCGGGTGAACCAGGCTTGCTGGTCTGACCGGAGCTTTTGGTTGGCGGCTGTTTAGCTGATTTTTCGATCTGTGGTTTGATCTTTAAAAGATTCTCATTGGCAGGATCCACCAACAGCATTTTATTCAGGTATTCCAAAGCCTTCACTCCATCTTTGGCTTCATTGGCATAATAACCGAGCAGGAAGCCGGCTGATGACATATAGTCCTTCCTGTATTTGGCAGTGTCCTTCTGTGCAAATTCAAAATACTCGATGGCAGCAGGAACAAGCTTGTTTTCCGTATAAGAGGAATCCAGTATTTTCAGGTTGTTGAATTTCCACTGGTAGCCATATACTTCATTGGGAAAGTTCTCCACCAGCTTTACAGCCATATCATACGATTTAGTGTAAGCCTGGCCAAAATAGTAAGCCCTGGTGGCATCAAACACATCGTTGATGCTGAGTTTGGGTTTTGTCTGTATCAGCACAGCTATAATATCACCTTCCTTTTCTCTCAATCCTTTTTTTCTGAAAAGAGCGGCAGCCTGCTTCAGCAGGTCAACTTTTCCATCAATAGTGGTATCAGCTTTTACCGCTTCGAGGTAAACGTTGTACACGACGTCTTCCTGACCTGGTATAGCTGAATAAATATCTGCCTTTATTTTATGGTGTATCGGAGTAACGTCTTCCGGTTTTGCTTTGGCAAAATAATCATCAATAAATGGCTTGGCGGCTAATGTATCCCCTTTTGAAAGGTAACTGTCTGCCAGAAGAATGTATGTTCTTGGTTTTGTTTGAGTACCTGCCCTGGATATGATCTCTTTTGATATCCTGATGGCTTCATCATATTTTTTCTCAGCCCAGTATGTCTGTGCTTTAAAGTGGTCGGCCTGCGGGTCAGGATCGGAGTTGTTGATGTATTTAGCTGCCATATCCTGTGCAGCCGCAAAATCCAGTTTACCTAATTTATAATAATACAACTCATAGTAAGCCGGCGCAAACCGTGGGTCTTTAGTGATCGCATCATCCAGATACTGCTCATAAAGATCAGAATTACGCTGTGTCCTGAAAAGCTGCGCCAGTTTGAAATAAGGGGGTGCAAAATTGGGATTGGCCGTATTTGCTTTTTTATAATTTTCAAAGGCCTTACCACCACCTTCCCCCGGTTTGGCTTTACGGTAAGCATTACCCAGGTTCAGGAATATCTCAGCACTGTTCGGGTCTCTTTGTGAGGCGATCTCCAGCTTATCTAAGGCATAATTAATATCACCCTTTTTTTCCTTGTCAGTATACGTATTGACAATGGCACGGCCCACTGCGTTCAATATTACAGGATCATCGCCTTTCTTGCCACGTGTCATAGTAATAGCCGCTTCAAACCGCTGATTGGCTTCACCAGGTTTGTTTTCTATCAGTTCTACCTGGCCCATACCAACTATCAGCAAAGGCGCATTGGCGCTTGCCATCAATGCCTTTGCATATACATCTCTCGCGGCAGGCACATCTCCGGCCGCAATCAATGTTTGTCCCAGCCAGTAGGTAGCATCGATATTATTAGGATTTGAAGCAAGCAGTTTTTCAAAAGTTGCCCTTGCACCTTTATACCGCTCAGCATAGTAATCATTGATCCCATCCTGCACGGACTGGGCCTGTACAACCGTTACCATCAGCCATGCGGCCACAAAAAATGTGATTGGCGATTTCTTCATTTTACTTTTCACGTTTAAGAGTTGTAAATATACCTGTTTTGTTTATTTTCTCAATTCTGCCTCCCTGACCACAAAAGACCTGATGGCCGGGGACAGGTAAGCTCGTTTAAAAACCAATTGCCCTTTGTCATCGCTCAGAAAATCTGAAAAGCCTGTTCCGAGACCTTTGTGATTTTCTTTAAGAATATATACCAAATCACGTACCATCGGGTAGATCTTTGCTGATATATTCACCTGCCACGGCAACACATATCCCCCCGGCTTGATCGTACTTTCGAGGTAAGCGATTTTAACTTTTTGTAAAAAGGCTGTTTGCGTTGTGTCCTCTTTGTTACCGATCCAGTTTACCCCGATAAACCCGATCGCATCCCTGTTCTTTGCCACATAATCAATGACCTCCTCACTGGTCTTTGCCGCAACAGCATTAGGTGAAAGAACTTCTTGTTTTAATACTGAATCGACGATAAAACGCACTGTACTGGTTGCCTTTGCCCCATCAAACACAGGAATTAATTTTTTCGTATATCTACCTGTCAACACCTCTCTTATCTCCTGCATGGTGAACATAGAATCGGATGACAAAGGATTGACAATAACAGCTATAGCATCCCTCGCAACTACTCTCTGCCTCGGCTCTACCCCCATCGAATCAATCATAAAGTTCTCTTCATTTACGGTAACTCCCCGGGTAGCGATGATCATGCGGATACTGTCATTGGCCAGGTCTCTCAGGCAGTCGGCTTCCGGCTTATATTGCACGATGATCTTTGTTCCGGGCACGTTCGATTCATATACCTGCACCTGTGCATCGATCACCGGCTTGAATGACTCATCAGCGCTGATATGAATAGTACCACTGTTCCATGTATCTGGCCAATTCTTTTTATCCTGTTCATAGTTGGTACAACTGAAAAACAGAATTGACAAGACCATGACTCCGGCCCACCTGCAACACATCAAAGAACTCATTTGAAATAATTTTTCTTATACCCCCGGTAGATGCGCCAGCCGCCATACAGTACACAGATGCCGCCAAACACTTTGTCAAGGTAATTGGGAGGGAAACTTTCGTTAAAGTCAAGTTTGAACTGGTCACGGAAAAAAAAGAAACATCCAAGTATAACGATCACCACTCCCATAGCATAGTCCATGATAGACCGCATGGATGACACCTGCTTCTTTCTTTTCCTTTCATATTCCTCGATCATGTATGGCAATTTCAGGGTTGGCAAATTATTGATTTTTTATTGTTTGAGGGCGATAAATATCATCAATAAAATATTATTTACACGAACACTCATTCTTGTTTGCAATGAGATGCAATACAATCCGGAATCCACAATTAACCGCAAAGCTTTGCAGTGGGCAGCAACAGGCAAAACCATGTGACTTTTAGCACATAAACAGCATCCCGCAAACTGCAAACCTTAAGTTATCTTTGCCCGCATGAAAATTTTAATGGTATGCCTTGGAAACATCTGCCGCAGCCCCCTGGCTGAAGGCATTTTGCAGGAAAAGGCTTTCAAAGCCGGGCTGAACTGGAGTGTGGAAAGTGCCGGCACCAACGGATACCATAACGGTGAACCGCCTCATCGTTTATCACAGAAAGTGGCCCGTATGAATGGGATCGACATCAGCCAGCAGCGATCGAGAAAACTGATACCTGAAGATTTTGAGATATATGACAAAATTTATGCGTTGGCAGAAGATGTACTTTATGATCTCAGGCGGATCGCCAAAAACAAATTTGACCCGACAAAGGTAGATCTGCTGATGAATGAGCGATACCCCGGCAGCAATATGGATATACCAGATCCCTGGTATGGTGAAGAACCGGGATACCATGAAGTGTTTAAGATGATGGATGAAGCATGTGATGCACTGATCAGCAAATACGCCAATGCCGGGATGACCACTTCCTGACCTGTTTGACTCTTTTGATTTATTTGACCTTTTTACTTTTATGACCAAACCCACGATACCACAAGGCACCAGAGATTTTGGACCGGACGTTGTTCGTAAACGCAATTATATTTTCAACACCATCCGTTCAGTTTTTGAGTTGTACGGCTTTCAGCCGCTGGAAACCCCGGCAATGGAGAATATTGAGACATTGAT
>JAEUVK010000168.1 GCA_016787135.1 Chitinophagaceae bacterium
GATAAATTAGACTATATCTGGTTTCACCTGTGGCCTAATGCCTACAAAAATGAGAGCACCGCTTACGCCAAACAGATATTCCGGGATAAAGCAGAAGGAAAGAAAAGATGGAAAGACATGAAAGACAAAGGCTACATAGACAGCCTCGCTTTTATCGTCAATGGCGAAAGAGCCACCACTGAACCCGATAAAGAGAATATTGATATTATAAAGGTCATTTTGCCCAAAACATTGCAGCCCGGTGAAAAGACAACGATCACCACTCCTTTCTTTGTAAAGATACCTACCTATTCATCCCGTTCAGGTCATTTGGATCAGTCGTACATGATCTGCCAATGGTATCCGAAACCGGCAGTGTATGATAAAAAAGGATGGCACCCGATGCCCTACCTCGACCAGGGGGAATTTTATAGTGAATTCGGAAGCTATGATGTAAAAATAACGGCGCCTTCGTCTTACGTGATTGGCGCCACCGGTACCTTAGAAAATGAGGATGAACTGTCCGCTTACAAACAGATCGGCACGAACAATAATGATGAAAAGAACACCTTAAAAAGGTATTCCACCCGCTCACCCGGCAAAACAAAAACGCTGGAATACAAAGGAGAGAATATTCATGATTTTGCCTGGTTCGCCGACAAAGATTTCATCATCCGTTATGATACGGCGCAATTAGCATCCGGTAAGGTCATTGATGTATTTACTTACAGCTATGAGAACGGAAATGCCAACTGGATAAAAAGCACTTCTTATGTGGAAGATGCGATCAGGAATTACTCCAGGTGGATCGGGGAATATCCTTATCCGGTAGCACAGGCTGTGGAAGGCCCGAAGAATGTCATGTCCGGTGGCATGGAATACCCGATGATCACACTCATTACGAGTCCTGACGCTAACGAAGAACACCTCGATGGCGTGATTGCACATGAAGTAGGGCATAACTGGTTCTATGGCATTATCGGCAGCAATGAAAGAGACCATGCGTGGATGGATGAAGGCATGAATACCTATTACCAGTTCCGCTATGAAGGAGAAAAATATAAAGCCAACAGCGTATTCGGCAATGCATTGCCGCAGGATGTAAGGAATAAGCCTTTGCCGGAATTCTTTGCCATGATCTATGGCGCCTTAGCTGAGATACCTATGGACGAGGCGATAGAAACCCCATCGGCTGACTTTACTGACAAGGATAAATATGCGATGGTAGTGTATATAAAAACCTCCATCTGGATGTATATTATTGAAGTTTCGATAGGCACCGAAAAACTCGACAAAGTACTAAAAGCTTATTATGATAAATGGAAATTCAGGCATCCCTACCCCGAAGACCTGAAAGCAGAATTTGAATCACAGCTTGGAGTAAAAATGGATGGCATCTTTGAACTGCTGAATAAAAAAGGTAAGTTTGACTGAAAATAAATCAGACCGGCATATACCGCTTCTAACTAACCCAATAACCTTGTGAGAAAAATACTCCTTTTCCTGCTCATAGCATATAGCGCACAGCTCACGGCCTTCTCTCAATACTGGCAACAGGAAGTTAACTACACCATCAGTGTTTCACTGAATGATACAGCACATACGTTACGGGGATTTGAAAAAATTGAATACATCAATAATTCGCCCGATACTTTAAAATTCATCTGGTTCCATATCTGGCCGAATGCCTATAAAAATGATAAGACCGCTTTCAGCGACCAGTTCTTAATAAATGGAAATACCAAATTCTATTTCTCCGATAAAGAACAGAAAGGCTATATTAACCGCCTCGATTTCAAAGTAAATAATGTTACCGCTGAAATGGAAGATCATCCTGAACATATTGACATTATCAAACTGGTATTGCCTTCTCCCCTTCCGCCCCGCCAAAGAATAACTATCACAACGCCTTTTCATGTCAAGCTTCCTTATAATTTTTCACGGGGTGGCCATGACGGACAGAGTTACCAGGCCACGCAATGGTATCCCAAACCAGCGGTCTATGACAACAAGGGCTGGCATCCGATGCCCTACCTGGACCAGGGAGAATTCTATAGTGAGTTCGGAAGTTATGATGTGAGCATTACTGTTCCTGAAAACTACGTAGTAGCCGCGACAGGTGAATTACAAAATGCCTCCGAAAAAGAATGGCTGCAAACGAGAACAGCCTTTACATGGGAGCCTGTAAAAAAGAAAATAAAAACCAAAGGAGGAAGTTTTAAAACAGTATATGATAAGTTTCCTCCCTCTGCAAGAGATATCAAAACACTTAGATTCAAACAAAACAACATTCATGATTTCGCCTGGTTTGCTGATAAGCGTTTTATCGTGAGGCAGGATACCTGTCAACTATCTGCAGGACGTATTATTGATGTGTTCTCATACTATACCGCTGAACAGACGGAAATATGGAAGAACAGTGTAAGCAATGCCAAAGATGCCATTCGCCATTACTCGAGCCTTGTGGGAGAATATCCCTATAATATTGCCAGTGTGGTGCAGGGACCTCAAAGTTTTGGCGGTGGAATGGAATATCCCACCATCACGGTTATCTCGCCTGAAAAAAGCAGCAAAGACCTTGACAACACCATTGCACATGAGCTTGGACATAACTGGTTCTATGGAATACTGGCCAGCAATGAAAGAAGGTACCCGTGGATGGATGAGGGTATCAATACCTTTTATGACGATAAATATTATGTTTCCAGGTACGGGCAAAAGAGTCAGACAGAAAGACTCAGGTTTGAAACCAAAGCAGCAGAGAAGACTGACCAGCCTATCAATACGGTTTCAGAAACATTCAGCGAAGAGAATTATTACCTGATAGCCTACTACAAAACATCAGAATGGTTACGTTATGTGGAGTCATTGATAGGCTCTGAAGCCTTTAACAAAGCTATGCGTGAATATTACCAGCGCTGGCAATTTAAACACCCGCAGCCGGAAGACCTGAAAAAAGTAATGGAAGAAATAGCCGGTAAAGATCTTGATACTGCCTTCTTGCTTTTAGAAAAGAAAGACATTTTACCCAATCAAAAAAGACAGGGACAGCAGCTGTTTTTCATACCCGGTATTCATTCGCTTGCATCTTACATCAACAGCAATGCAAAAAATATTTATACTCTATTACCGGCTGCCGGGCTGAATAATTACGACAAATTGATGATCGGACTCACATTCACCAACCTTAAACAGCCCCCGTCAAAGCTGCAGTTCTTGCTGGCGCCAATGTACGCCCCCGGCACGAAGAAGTTTGCCGGCATAGGTTTTATTAATCATAGTTTTTATCCGGATGCGGCGATCAAAAAAGTGGATATAGGTGTAAGCGGGTCTTTATTCACAGCAGATGATTTTACTGACGAAGAAGGAAATAAAACCCTGCTTCGTTTCCAGAAAATAGTACCCGGCATCAGGCTTACCTTAAATGAAAAAAATGCACGCAGTACGCTGAAGCGATTTGTCCAGTTCAAAACATACATGATCGGCGAAGATGACCTCCGGTTCTATCGTGATACCGTTATTACCGGCGCCGACACTACCATCTCGAATAAGTTCAGGGCGCAGCGGGAGAACAGAACATTGAATCAACTACTGCTGGTGGCGGAGAATTACAGGGCATTATATCCTTATCGTGGTGAACTCAAGATCGAGCAGGGTAAGGATTTTGTACGGACAGCTTTTACCGGGAAATACTTTTTTAATTATGTAAAGGAAGGCGGACTGAATGTACGCCTGTTCGCAGGTAAGTTCTTTTATACCGGGTCCAAAACATTTACCAAACAATTTGCCACCGATCGTTATCACCTGAACATGACAGGCGCCAACGGCTATGAAGATTACACCTATAGTGATTATTTCATTGGCAGGAACGAGTTCGAAGGAACAGCAAGCCAGCAGATCATGGAAAGGGATGGAGCCTTTAAAGTAAGAACAGATCTTCTAGCCAGTAAAGTGGGAAGAACAGACGACTGGCTGATGGCGGTGAATTTCAGTTCTACGATCCCTTCCTCTATCAATCCACTGAGCCTGCTTCCTTTCAAAGTCCCGCTGAAAGTATTTGTGGATATCGGCACGTATGCAGAGCCCTGGAAGAAAGGTGCCGCCAGTGACCGCTTTTTATTTGATGCAGGTTTACACATTCCTATACTGAAGGAAACAATCAACATCTATGTGCCGCTGATGTACAGCAGTGTATTCAAAGATTATATCCAGTCAACGCTTCCGAAAAAGAACCGCCTGCTGAAAACGATCTCTTTTTCCATTGACATTTCCAGTTTCAGCTTCCGCAAATTCGACCGCAAACTGGATTTCTGATGAGTGACAGGCTGAACATACAATACCTGACGCATTCGCAGATAGATAAAACAAAATGGGACGAGTGTATCACTCATGCGCCAAACGGCCTTATCTATGCCTATTCCTTTTACCTCGATCATATGGCAAAAAACTGGGATGCCCTTATTCTGAACGACTATGATGCCGTAATGCCGCTTACCTGGAATAAAAAATACAATATCCATTATTTGTACCAGCCTTTTCTTGCTGCACAGCTCGGTGTTTTTGGAAAAAACACTACAGAAGAAATGACGGGTAAATTTATCCGGGCCATTCCTGTCAGGTTTAAACTGATCGAAATATGCCTGAACAGCGATAATATCATCAATTCTCCATCCGGTTCCGATATTTCCAGGAGCAATTATGTGCTTGACCTGAACAAGCCGTATGAAGAACTATATCAATCTTACAAGGATAACATCAAACGGAATATTAAGAAAGCCAAACAAATTGGCTGCCATGCAACAAAAGACTTTGATGTGGAAAAAGTGATTGAACTGGCAGTACAGCAAATGAGGTCGTATGGAGAAGAGTCAGCCAGTAATGTAGAACGGTTCCGTAAACTATTCAAGTTTCTTCATGCAAAACAAATGGCAATAACCTATGGTATCCTGTCACCGCAAAATGAACTGATCGCTTCCTGTGTTTTCTTTTTCTCTCATAAAAGATGTTATTATATTCTTGTAGGTAATCATCCTGATGGGCGAACGATCGGTGCATCTCATGCCCTGATTGATGAATTCATAAAGGATCACGCCGGTAAAAATATGCTGCTGGATTTTGAAGGATCAGATATCCGCAATCTCGCCTTCTTTTACAGCAGCTTCGGCGCCCGGCATGAAGTGTATCCGGCATTAAAGATCAACCGGTTGCCTTTTTACCTGAAATGGCTGAAAAAATGAGGCAGGAGGTCAGATACCTGAACGTTCTTCAAGAATTTTTTCCGCCATCAGCAGATCCACCGGTTTGGTGATCTTGATATTTGATTCTTCCCCTTCCACCAATGTTACTTTTAATCCAAAGGCTTCCACTACCGTTGCTTCGTCGGTGAATTTATCTTTATAGTCAATCTGGAAAGCAGGCAGAAGGATTTTACTGTGAAAAGTTTGCGGCGTTTGTACCAGCATGATCCTGTTGCGGTCAATAGCATCGCTACCATCTTCCTTCAGTAAACGTACACTATCCTTGCACGTAATAGTCGGTACGGCACTACCGGTAGATAAAGCGGCTTCATAACAACGGTGAATAAGATCAGCAGACAAAAGACAGCGAACCCCGTCATGCACAAAAACAATTGACTCCTTTTCGACAAGCATTAAACCATTTTTTACTGATTGAAAACGGGTATCTCCCCCCGCTGTGATCCGGATACGTTCCTTATCAAAATAAGCATCAATGATCTCCTGTCCCATATCGGTGAAATCTGCCGGCAGCACCAATATTATTTGCAGGTCAGGATAAGACCCCAAAAAAGCTTTAAGCGTGTAATACAGCACCGGCTTATTCTTCAGCAGCATGAACTGCTTGGGCAGGTGACCGCCCATTCTGGTACCCGATCCCCCGGCGACGACGATAGCGTATTTATTCATCCAGGTATTACTTATAGATTTTTATTTCAGATATTTTAGTACTGCTCCTCATCCCCCTGTACATCCCCTCACTGTTAAATACCATTGCTGCATTCCCTTTTGCATCCACACCCACCATCCCCCCCTCGCCATCTATCTTCATTAGCTTATCATACACCACTATTTCCATTGCTTCCTGCAGCGAAAGGCCTTTGTACTCCATCAGGCAACTGACATCATAAGCCGTTACCGCACGGATAAACATCTCGCCATGCCCGGTACAACTGATAGCACAGGTCTTGTTGTTTGCATACGTACCTGCACCGATAACAGAACTGTCTCCTACCCTGCCCCATTGTTTGTTCGTCATACCGCCGGTACTGGTAGCGGCAGCAATATTGCCATGCATATCACAGGCAGCTGCACCAACGGTCCCAAACTTTTTATCTGTCACTTTCACATTATGATCCAATGCCGCTTCATTAGTTCCTTGCATTTTTTTCCACTGCTCATACCGGAATGGCGAAAAGAAATATTCATCCGGCTCTGTTTTTATTTCATGCAAGGCGGCAAAATCTTCAGCTCCTTTCCCGATCAGCAATACATGCTGGCTTTGCGTCATGACCGTATAAGCCAGGTCAACCGGGTTGCGGATATGCCGGACGGCGGCCACGGCTCCCGCCATTAAAGTTTTCCCGTCCATAACAGATGCATCCATTTCCTGGCTGCCGTCATTGGCAAAAACGGATCCCCGGCCTGCATTAAAGAGTATGCAATCCTCCAGCGATCTTGTAGCAGCAAGTACGGCATCAAGAGCTGTTCCTCCTTTATCCAGCAAAGTATATCCCGCATCCAACGCTTCCTGCAAACCTCTTGTATAGGCCGCTTCCAGTTCAGGGGTCATATCTTCTCTCAGGATCGTTCCCGCTCCACCGTGTATCGTTAAAGTATAAGCCGCCATACGTGCTAAAGGGTATTTGTTCCGCTGCCGAAATTAGCTATTTTGTCAGTGAATATCTATTACAAGCCAGCATGCTGAAAAGAAAACTTAACCGGAACGACCTTATACTGATCGCAGCGAATCTTATTCCTGTTTATGGAGTATGGTTTCTCGGCTGGAGCGCTATTGATGCTTTTATCGTATATGCCCTGGAAACCCTGATCGTCGGTATCATGACTTTGCTGAAAATGCTGGTGATGACGCTGGCCCGTGGCAAAGATCTTTGGTATAACGAAGGCAGCGCCACGCCTGTCAGCGGACTTTTCTTTATGGCTTTTTTTACGTTGCATTATGGATTATTTGCGGCGGTACAAACGACGATCTTTTCCCAGTCAGCCGACATTACCCCTCCCGGCAGTGGCATGATGCATTTCTTTTTTCACTGGTATGAATACATCAATAAAGACATCGGTTATATGCTCGCCGGGTTTGTCGTTAGCTATTTTGCTACCAGCTTTGTCCCTTTTATTGTATCAGGAGAATACAAAAAGGGGGCGATGATGAAGGTGATGTTCCAACCTTATGGGCGTATCTTCATTCAGCAGTTCACGGTAATACTCGGCAGTATGTTCCTCACATTTGGTTTTGGCAAAGGGTTTATCCTTGTTTTTGCCATTGCCAAAATATTCTTTGACGTATATGTGAATTTCGAGGGCATAATTGACAAGAGCATGAAAGACATGGAAAAGAAAAATCAGGAAAGTAACAACTCACATTCATGAAGCAGCTTTTCCCTGTTGATAGCAACGGTTCCTACCTCTTCGCAAACAAGACCGCCTGCTATATTGGCGATCTCTGCCATCAGGTGAACATTCTTTGTCGCCGCATAAACCAATGAAGCCACTGCGATCACCGTATCCCCGGCGCCGGACACATCGGCAATATTGCGGAGATGAGAGGCAATGACGGCCGACCGTTTTCCCTGCTCATAAAACACGCCTTTATCGGAAAGGGTGATAAAAGAAATGTCGTGATGCAATATGGCGGATAATTCTTTGTGGATGTTTTCCAGCTGCTCCTTATGAATTTCTTCTACCAGGAGGTTCAGCCCCTCTTTTACTTCCTTCAGGTTGGGTTTGAAAATATCCACCTCTTTGTAGCTGAAAAAATTCTTTCGTTTCGGGTCCACTGCTGTAAGCACACCGGCCCTTTTACACAGGCTGATCACATCAGCAATAAGCCCTTCTGTCAATACGCCTTTATTATAATCTTCGAATATGATCACAGCCGGCTTTTCATTTTCAATAAAGAGCTTTACTCTTTCCAGCAACCGGGCTGCATCTTTTTCTTCCAGGTCTTTGGTAATTTCTGAATCAAGCCGCATCATCTGCTGGTTGCGGCTGATGATCCTTGTCTTATTGGTCGTGATCCTTGTACTACTCCTTACAAGATTCTCAACCTGTATGTTATTTTCTTTAAGCAGGCCTTCAAGCCTATCCCCATCTTCATCTTTACCGATAACAGCCAAAACGGAAACCTTTGCCCCCAGCGACTGCACATTTAACGCCACATTTCCGGCCCCGCCAATACGATAATTCATTTTATGTAATGTCACCACCGGCACCGGAGCTTCGGGAGATATCCGCTCTACAACGCCCCACATATAAGTATCCAGCATTACGTCGCCTATCACACCAACCTTCAGCTTACTGAACAAGTCAAACAGTTTCTTAAAATCTTCCATACTGCAAAAATCGGTGAATTATTTTTTACCTGCAGAAATGACGATATAATAAATGGGAACTCCCAGCAACACAATGATAAGTCCCGGCCAGGTGAACTCCGGTTTATAAATGATCAGTAATAAACAGAAGGCAGCCCCCATCAGGATATATAATACCGGCAGTAAAGGGTAACCAAAAGCTTTGTAAGGCCGCTCAGCGTCCGGCCTTTTTTTCCGGAGAATAAAAATACCGAGGATGGTAAGCATATAGAAAAGTACGACCACAAAAGATATCATGTCTAATAACTGGCCATATTTACCGCTTAAACTCCATACTGAAGCAACAATACATTGTATCCACAAAGCCACCTGTGGTACGGCAGCTTTATTCAGCTCACCCACCTGTTTGAAGAATAAGCCATCCTTTGCCATCGAATAATATACTCTTGCACCGGCAAGGATCAAACCGTTATTACATCCAAACGTAGATACCATGATCAATATGGCGATCAGTGTGGTACCGAATGAAGGGAATATTTTATTAGCCGCTTCAACGGCAACCCTGTCATCGGTGGGAAATGCCAGTTCATTCAATGGCATTACATTCAGGTACATCAGGTTGGCAGAGACATAAATGACCGTTACGATCAGGGTACCGAGAAATAAGCTCAGCCCGATATTACGTTTAGGGTTTTTCATTTCACCAGCTATGAATGTAACGTTGTTCCAGGCATCACTGCTGAATATTGAGCCTACCATCGCTGCCGCAATAGCACCAAGCAATGCACTGCCGGAAATATTGGTCCAACTGGTGGGTTGCAATACTCCTTCTGTATCCTTTTGTCCCAGATCCTGCATCGCATTAAAACCGGTCTTCCAGTTCTCAGCCCAGAAGCTTTCTTTCACTAATAAAAAACCAAATACGATCAATCCGAAAAGCGCCAATAATTTGGCAGATGTAAATAAGGTTTGAATGAACTTACCTTCCTTTACCCCTTTTGAATTGATATATGTCAGCAGGCAAATAATAACAATGGAAACCAGCTGGCCTGAGTAAACTTTGGTGATACCCGCATCAAAAAGAAAATAGTTATTGCCCAGCTCAGGCACGAGATAAGCAAGGAATTTGGAGAATGCCACACCCACAGCAGCAATGGTGGCTGTTTGTATCACGGCAAAAAAGCTCCAGCCATACAGGAATCCCATCAATGGATTATAGGCCTCTTTCAGGTAAACATATTGTCCCCCTGCTCTGGGGAACATGCCGCTCAATTCACCATAGCTAAGTGCAGCCGTCAGTGTCATAAACCCTGTGATAAGCCATACAGCGACCAGCCATCCCGCACTACCGGTATATCTTGCGATGTCGGCACTGACAATAAAAATACCTGAACCGATCATAGAACCGGCCACGATCATTGTTCCGTCAAATAAGCCTAAGGTAGGTTTGAAAGAAGTTTGTTCTGCCATGCAAATGGGTTTAGCTTTCAAGATAAGTATTTCACCTCAATTCGGGGAATCCCTCAAATAAAAACGCCCTTCCGGATAAAGGAAGGACGCCTGTAAAAATATGAAAGTAGGATCAGTCCTTTTTATTCTTGTACATCTCGTTAAGCCCTTTTATCACATCGGCGGTAATGTTATATGCTGTATCCTTATAATAAAACAGGCCCTGCTCATATACGATGATATAGGAATAGTTTTTTGTCTTGTTATATTCTTTGAGAAACTCTTCGATCTTTGTTTTCACATCTTTCATTTTACGGGTCAGGAAATCATTGTAGTCCTGGTCAAGAGATTGCTTGGTGGATTTCATTCTTTCCTGCATTTGCATCACATCCTGTGTGGCCTGTTCTGACTGGGCCTGGGTCATGGATTGTGCCTGGCTTTGGTATCCTCCTACTTTAGCTTTGTAGGCCCTGTCCAGCCTGTCCAACTCCATATTGATCGTCTCTTCCTTTTTATTGATCTCGGCCTTTACATCCTTTACCATCTGGAAATTATTCTCGACTGAATCCATTTCAAAATAAGCGATACGGAAAGGGGCATTAGAAACAGATGAATCTTTACCTGAACCCCTGCTTCCGGCATCAGCAACATTTTTCTTTGATCCAAACTGGTTAAACAGCAGGTAGCCTGCAGCAAGCGTTAATACTACATTCCAGATCATCAGCCCATTTTTCATGCAATGCTTTTTACAAAATTAATGATGACTAAGGGGGCAAATATAGCAAATGCCCTTACTTTATGAAACACTTAACTAACAATCGGTTGACTATTCAACCATTCAATAAAAAAAGGAGCAGGTACACTGCTCCTTCATTGATATTTCTTTATTATTTATTCTTCTTCGTCGTACGCCATAGCTTCCCTTGTGGTCTGGAGCAATTCATACTCCTCCTTGCTGCCTACGATCATGTTCTCGAACTCACGCAGACCTGTACCGGCAGGTATCGGATGGCCTGTGATCACATTCTCTTTCAATCCAAGCATATCATCGGTCTTACCATGAATGGCGGCGGATGACAATACTTTGGTAGTTTCCTGGAATGAGGCTGCAGATATCCAGCTCTGAACTCCCAATGATGCTTTAGTGATACCCAGCAATGTCGGTGCAGAGGTAGCAGGTTTCGCATCGCGGAATTCAACGGGCTTCTGATCATGTCGGCGAAGGATAGAGTTCTCCTCTCTTACTTCCCGCAGGCTGACGATCTGGCCGGCACGAAGTTTAGTGGAATCACCCGGCTCGGTCACCACTTTCTTATCAAAAACATAGTCGTTTTCTTCTACGAATTCGAATTTATCCACTGAATCATCTTCCAAGAAGCGAGTATCTCCCGGATCAACGATATTCACTTTGCGCATCATCTGGCGAACGATCACCTCAATATGCTTGTCATTGATCTTAACGCCCTGCAAGCGGTAAACTTCCTGGATCTCATTCACCACGTACTGCTGTACGGCAAAAGGACCTTGTATAGAAAGGATATCCTGCGGAGATGTCTGACCATCAGAAAGCGGCGAACCGGCTTTTACGAAATCACCATCCTGTGCTAATATCTGTCTTGTCAGGGGAACAAGGTATTTCTTCTGTACACCATCCTTTGCTTCAATGATGATCTCGCGGTTACCACGTTTGATAGCACCCATCGAAACCACACCATCAATTTCAGAAACCACTGCAGGGTTGCTCGGGTTTCTTGCCTCAAACAATTCCGTTACACGTGGCAGACCACCGGTGATATCCCTGAGCTTGCCGAGGATACGTGGAATCTTCACGAGCACCTGACCGGCTTTTACATCCTCTCCTTCATCGAGAATGATATGGCTTCCGGTAGGCAGGTTATATGATTTATTCTCTTTTCCTTCTACTACGATCGATGGGATCTTGGTCTTATCGCGGGTTTCTATAACTACTTTCTCACGGTGACCTGTCTGTTCATCGGATTCTTCTCGGTAAGTAACGCCTTCGATCACATTCTCGAACTTCAGCGCACCGTTTATTTCAGCAACAATTACGTTGTTGAACGGATCCCATGTACAGATCACATCTCCTTTGCTTACCTTCTGGCCATCCTTTACATTCAGTGTAGCCCCGTACGGAATATTATTAGTAATGAGCAGACGGTCATTCTTGGTATCAATGATACGAACCTCACCGGTACGGCCTATCACTACCTGGATCTTATCGCCTTCATTGTTCTCTGTAGTTACAGAACGTAAACCATCGAACTGGATAGTACCGTCAAATTTCGCCATCAATGTAGAATCAACAGCTGCAGAACCAGCCACACCACCTACGTGGAATGTACGCAGTGTCAACTGTGTACCCGGCTCACCGATGGACTGGGCGGCTATGATACCGACGGCATCACCTTTTTGTGCCAGGATACCTGATGCGAGATTTTTACCGTAACACTTCACACAGCATCCGCGTTTACTTTCGCAGGTCAATACAGAACGGATCTCCACAGTATCAATACCCGCATCTTCTATTTTCTTGGCTAATACAGATGTGATCTCATCGCCGGCTGCGATAATGAGTTCATCATTTAACGGATGGTAAATATCATGCAGTGAAGTACGACCTTCAATACGATCTGCCAATGGTTCAATGATATCTTCATTATCCTTTAATGCTGAGGTAGCAATACCACGTAGCGTACCGCAATCTTCTTCTGTGATAACTACGTCCTGTGCAACGTCAACCAAACGACGGGTTAAGTAACCGGCATCCGCCGTCTTCAACGCAGTATCTGCAAGACCCTTACGGGCGCCGTGTGTGGAAATGAAATAATCCAGTACATTCAAGCCACCTTTAAAATTGGAAAGTATCGGGTTCTCGATGATCTCAGAGCCGCTTGATCCGGATTTTCTTGGTTTCGCCATCAATCCTCTGATACCGGCCAGCTGCTTGATCTGCTGCTTGGAACCACGGGCGCCTGAATCGAGCATCATATAAACCGAGTTGAATCCCTGCTTATCGCTGCTCAGTTCACGTATCAATGTTTCTGTAATCCTTGTATCCACACGGCTCCAGATGTCAACGATCTGGTTATACCGTTCGTTGTTAGTGATAAGACCCATGTTATAGTTATCCCACACTTCATCTACTTCGCCTTTTGCATTCTCCAGCAACTCTTCTTTGATATCAGGGATAATGAGGTCATTGATGCTGAACGACAAACCACCCTGGAACGCTGTACGGAATCCAAGTTGTTTGATATCATCCAGGAACTTCGCGGTTTTCGGAACATTGGTGATCTCGATAATGTCACCAATGATTTCACGAAGATTCTTTTTTGTCAGCAGGGCATTTACGAAACCAACTTCTGCAGGGACGTGCTGGTTAAAGATCACACGGCCCACCGTTGTTTCGATCAGCTTATGTTCAAGCAACCCATCAGCATTACGGATGTTTGCTTTTACTTTTATCCATGCGTGAAGGTCGATCTTGCCTTCATTATAAGCAATCAATACCTCATCTACTGAATAAAAAGCTTTCCCTTCCCCACGGACAACTTCGGTAGATGTTGACTTCTTTCCTTTGGTGATATAATACAGACCGAGTACCATGTCCTGCGAAGGCAGGGTGATCGGCGTACCGTTCTGCGGGTTCAAGATGTTATGCGATGCCAGCATCAGCAACTGGGCTTCCAGTACGGCAGCATTGCTCAGAGGAACGTGAACGGCCATCTGGTCACCGTCGAAGTCGGCGTTGAATGCCGTTGTTACCAACGGGTGCAACTGTATGGCTTTACCTTCGATCAGTTTCGGCTGGAATGCCTGGATAGACAGACGGTGAAGCGTCGGGGCACGGTTCAGGAGAACCGGGTGTCCCTTCAATATATTTTCGAGGATATCCCACACAACAGCTTCTTTCTTGTCAACTAATTTCCTGGCAGACTTCACTGTTTTTACGATACCTCTTTCTATCAATTTACGAATGATAAACGGCTTGAATAATTCAGCTGCCATATCTTTTGGCAGACCGCACTCATGCAGTTTCAATTCAGGACCTACCACGATAACAGAACGGCCTGAATAGTCAACACGTTTACCTAAAAGGTTCTGACGGAAACGGCCTTGTTTACCTTTTAATACATCAGACAATGATTTCAATGCCCGGCCACCTTCAGCTTTTACCGCATTTGATTTACGGCTGTTATCAAATAAGCTGTCTATTGCCTCCTGCAGCATGCGTTTTTCGTTACGCAGGATCACCTCAGGTGCTTTGATCTCCAATAATCGTTTCAAACGATTATTACGGATGATCACACGGCGATAAAGATCATTCAGGTCAGAAGAAGCGAAACGGCCGCCATCCAATGGAACTAACGGGCGAAGTTCGGGCGGAATAACAGGAATATATTGCATCACCATCCATTCAGGGCGGTTAGTGATACGTGTATTAGCGTCACGGAAAGCTTCTACAACGCTCAAACGTTTCAAAGCATCTGCTTTACGTTGCTGGGAAGTTTCGGTAGCTGCAGCGTTACGCAGGTCAAACGATAACTGGTCGAGGTCAATACGGGCCAGCATATCATGCACAGCTTCAGCGCCCATCTTGGCGATGAACTTGTTCGGGTCATCATCAGGCAGGTACTGGTTATCTTTCGGAAGGGTATCCAGTATATCCAGGTACTCTTCTTCTGTCAGCAGGTCACCATAGTTCTGACCTTTATCTGCACGGATACCTGATTGAATCACGACAAACCTTTCATAGTAAATGATGGTCTCTAATTTCTTAGAGCTCATTCCCAGCAGGTAACCGATCTTGTTAGGCAGAGATTTGAAATACCATATATGAACAACAGGTACCACCAGTTTAATGTGGCCCATTCTTTCACGGCGTACTTTCTTCTCGGTTACTTCCACACCGCAACGGTCGCATACAATACCCTTGTAACGGATACGCTTATATTTTCCGCAGGCACATTCATAGTCTTTTACAGGTCCGAAGATCCTTTCGCAGAACAAACCATCACGTTCAGGTTTGTAAGTACGATAGTTGATAGTTTCCGGCTTTAATACTTCGCCATAGCTTCTTTCCAGGATGGTATCCGGAGAAGCCAAACCGATAGTGATCCTTGAAAACGCTGCCCTTGGACGATTTTCTTTTTTGATAGCCATAGTATGTTTAGCTTTTAGCTTTTAGCTTCTAGCTGCGAGCTAGTCACTAATAATTGTAATGTCTTTTCAAATCAAAGAGCTAGTAGCTTATAGCCAGTAGCCCGTAGCTTTATTCAAATTTCAGATCCAATCCTAATCCTCTCAACTCATGCACCAATACATTGAACGATTCAGGAACACCAGCCCTCGGTACGTTATCGCCTTTTACAATAGACTCGTAGGTCTTTGCACGGCCGATAATATCATCCGATTTAATGGTCAATAATTCCTGCAGTATGTTAGATGCACCATACGCTTCCAGTGCCCACACTTCCATTTCACCAAACCTCTGTCCACCGAACTGAGCTTTACCACCCAGCGGTTGCTGTGTAATTAAGCTGTAAGGTCCGATCGAACGGGCATGCATCTTATCATCTACCATGTGGTGAAGTTTGATGACATAAATAATTCCCACTGTTGCTTTCTGGTGGAAGCGTTCACCGGTTTCGCCATCATACAGGTACGTATGTCCAAACCTGGGGATGCCTGCTTTTTCACAATATGAAGCGATCTCTTCAGTGGTAGCGCCATCGAAGATCGGAGTAGAGAATTTGATACCCAGCTTCTGACCAGCCCATCCAAGTACTGTCTCATATATCTGCCCAAGGTTCATACGACTTGGTACGCCCAATGGGTTCAATACGACATCCACAGGAGTTCCATCCTCAAGGAAGGGCATATCTTCCTGACGAACGATCTTGGCAACAATACCTTTATTCCCGTGACGGCCGGCCATCTTATCACCCACTTTCAGCTTGCGCTTAACAGCAAGGTAAACTTTGGCCAATTTCAGTACGCCTGCAGGTAATTCATCGCCGATAGAGATGTTGAATTTTTCTCTTTTATAGCGGCCAAGTTCTTCATTATATTTAATGCTGTAGTTATGTAGCAGAGTATTGATCTGGTCATCTACTTTCTTATCACCTGTCCAACCAAGAGGATTGATATTAGCATAATCCAGGCCTGACAAATTCTTCGCAGTGAACTTTGCACCCTTACCGATCTGTACTTCGCCGAAGTTGTTGCTTACACCGGCAGAAGTGTAATTTGCAAGAAGAGTAGTTAATTTATCCAGCAATACCTGCATCAGGTCAGCTTCATTCTTCTCATGCATTCTTTCGAGTTTCTCGATAGAAGCTTTCTCTCTCACTTTCGCATTCTTATCTTTCTTGGCCCGCTGGAACAGTTTCTTACCGATCACTATACCTTCTACACCATTCGGGGCTTTCAAAGAAGCATCTTTTGCATCACCTGCCTTATCGCCAAAGATGGCACGAAGCAGTTTCTCTTCCGGTGTAGGGTCACTTTCTCCTTTTGGCGTTATCTTTCCGATCAGAATATCCCCTTCTTTGATCTGGGCTCCGATACGTATGATACCATTCTCATCAAGATCCTTTGTCGCTTCTTCAGATACGTTCGGAATGTCCGGCGTTAGCTCTTCTTCACCAAGTTTTGTATCACGAACCTCCAGCTCATACTCGGAAATATGAACGGAAGTGAACATATCTTCTTTTACGACTCTTTCAGAGATAACAATAGCATCCTCGAAGTTGTATCCCTTCCATGGCATGAATGCCACTTTCAGGTTCTTACCCAATGCTAACTCTCCGTCCTGTGTGGCATAACCTTCAGTTAAGAAATCACCTCTCTTCACCTTCTGTCCTTTCTTCACAGCAGGTTTAAGGTTGATACAGGTTTCCTGGTTTGTTTTGATGAACTTAGTGAGTTTATACACTCTCAGATCATCTTCAAAACTTACCAGCTTTTCTTCTTCATCCCGATCGTAACGAACATGTATCTCGTTGGCATCAACAAATTCAACGATACCATTTCCTTCAGAATGGATCTGGATCCTTGCGTCACGGGCTGCCTTGCCTTCCAGGCCTGTACCAACGACAGGTACATCAGGACGGATAAGCGGCACTGCCTGGCGTTGCATGTTCGAACCCATCAATGCACGGTTGGCATCGTCATGCTCAAGGAATGGGATCAGGGAAGCACTCAGACCTACGATCTGGTTAGGCGCTACGTCCATGAACTCCACTTCCTGTTTATCGAGGATCGGGAAGTCACCGGTCTGACGGCTGACAATCTTATCTTCAGTGAAATTACCTTTCTCATCCAGCGAAGTATTTGCCTGGGCGATCTTTGCCAGATCTTCTTCTTCTGCACTTAAGAACTTAAGTTCCTTCATGTTCACTTTACCCTGCTCTACTTTACGATATGGCGTTTCAATAAAGCCCATATCATTGATCTTAGCATGTACGCAAAGTGTAGAGATCAAACCAATGTTCGGACCTTCAGGGGTTTCGATGGTACACAGACGACCATAGTGCGAATAGTGTACGTCACGTACCTCGAAACCAGCCCTTTCACGGCTCAAACCGCCGGGACCGAGTGCGGAGATACGGCGTTTGTGGGTGATCTCAGATAACGGGTTTGTCTGGTCAAGGAACTGCGACAACTGTGATGTACCAAAGAAAGAATTGATCACAGAAGAAAGTGTTCTTGCATTGATCAGGTCAACAGGAGTGAATACTTCGTTGTCACGTACGTTCATCCTTTCACGGATCGTTCTGGCCATACGGGCCAGACCTACCCCAAACTGAGCATACAATTGCTCACCTACGATACGTACCCGGCGATTGCTCAGGTGATCGATATCATCTATCTCCGCTTTCCCATTGGTCAGCTTCACGAGATATTTGATGATAAGGATGATATCCTCTTTTGTCAGTGTTTTTTGATCAAGCGGCGCATCGAGGTTCAGTTTGCGGTTAATTTTATAACGGCCTACTTCACCCAGATCATAACGCTTATCACTGAAGAATAATTTATCAATGATACCACGGGCGGTTTCATTGTCCGGTGCATCAGCGCCGCGCAACTGGCGATAGATGAACTGAACCGCTTCCAGTTCACTGTTCGAGGTATCTTTATTTAATGTGTTATAGATGATCGCATAGTCGCCGCCTACATCTTCTCTCTGCACGAACACACTCTTCACTTCCATCTCTGAGATCATTTCGATAGCTTCTTCATCCAGTATGGTATCCCGCTCCATCACGATCTCGTTTCTCTCAATGGACACTACTTCACCGGTATCCTCATCCACGAAATCTTCTACCCAGGTTCTGAGTACACGGGCTGCAAGTCTCCTACCTACATATTTGCCGAGTGTTTTCTTATCGGCATTTACTTCGTCGGCCATACCAAACAGTTCCAGGATATCCTTATCTGTTTCGTAGCCAATCGAACGCAGCAACGTTGTTACCGGGAATTTTTTCTTACGGTCAATATAGGCATACATCACGTTGTTGATGTCCGTAGCGAACTCCATCCAGGCGCCCTTGAAAGGAATAACCCTTGCAGAATAGATCTTGGTTCCATTCGGGTGAACAGACTGTCCAAAGAACACACCCGGAGAACGGTGTAACTGGGAAACCACCACACGTTCAGCGCCATTGATCACGAATGTACCGCGGGGTGTCATATAAGGGATATTGCCCAGGAATACATCCTGAACAATAGTTTGAAAATCTACGTGCTCTTCATCATTACAGCTTAAGCGAAGTTTGGCTTTAAGCGGAACAGCATAGGTCAACCCACGCTCCATACATTCTTCGATGGTGTAGCGGGGAGGATCAATGAAGTAATCGAGGAATTCAAGAACGAAAATGTTACGGGTATCGGTGATCGGAAAATTGTCTTTGAACACCCTGAAAAGACCCTCGATATTCCTCTTGTCTGGAGTGGTTTCCAATTGGAAAAACTCTTTAAAAGATTGTATCTGTACTTCGAGAAGGTCAGGCGTTTCGGCCAGGTGCTTTATTTTTCCGAAATCTACCCTGTGATTCATTTTAGTTGAAGACATATGCGTAAAACCGGTT
>JAEUVK010000185.1 GCA_016787135.1 Chitinophagaceae bacterium
ACTCAGCTCCACTATGCGTGAACTGTCCGTTTCAGGAACTGCCTGTGCAAATAGTGCCGGCACATAACTTATGACGATCAATGTGGCTATTATTCTTTTCATGATGAAAAGTTGAAGACGGGCGGACCTGCTACTATCCGCCCGCCGGTGATGAGACTAAAACTCTGTATCGAAATAAAACGTGGAATCAGCAACGGCTGTATCCGCCGCGAAGTCAAGATTCAACCGCCACAATCCTGTCATGGTAAAATTCACTTTGCCCTTATAATGGCCGTTACCAATATGAACCGGATTGATATTATTCGGAGAGCCATGTCCCATAGTGGGCATTTCAGGCGTAAGCGTCACCGAAAGACTGCTATCGGCCGGGAATTCCATCATTGTTTTTTTCTTATAGATCGCAATCTCCATATCGTTGATACCAACCTTAGGTGATGAAGGTTCTATTAGTGAAACAAAATATTTACCTCCGTCATTCAAGGATATGAATGATTTCGTGGTTGCTTTGACAGGATCAGTAACAGTTATCGGTATTGTCAGCGATCCTTCTTTACCATTCAGATGATTATGCACCTGTACCTTCAGCGTCCATGTGCCGCTGGTTGAAGGCATGATAAAGACCACGCTGCAGGAGAAAAGATGGTTGACAGCATTTTCAGATGAAGGGTTCTCATAGGGTGCAGAATGTTGCATGGAACCCATATCCATCATTGGCGTAAGATGAATATGCGATTCATCCATTCGCTTACCGGATACTGAATCATAGAGTGCGATATAAAAACGGGTATAACCGGTATTCACCTGGCTTCCTTTCATATAAACTTCCACTTTGGCGGAAGCGCCGGCCGCATAACCTTCGGTCAGTTTGGTGAGGCCTTGTGTAGGATCGGGTTCCGGTATATCGTTTTTGGTACAAGCGGTAAGAACAACAAAAGAGAAAAGTACAATGGTCAGCAAGGGTAATATTATCTTTTTCATAATTAATTAGTATGATGATAACGAACAGGCAATTACAGGCAGGTCATATCTGCTGCACGCTGTCAGAAATAAAGAATGATCGATGTCACATGTAAACAGGGGGAATCAGCTTAGATATCCTGGGGGATGAAAGAAAGTATGTGCCGGGTCGAATGAATAGTTATCAGCGTGATAGCAACTGTACTCCTGCTTTTGTTTTGTAAACCCAAAATGAAAACTTACAAATGCGGTGGTGCATGGGCTGGTCTCAACCCATTCTTTTAGCTGTTGCGGGGTTTGCTCCTGCTGGCGGTTTTCCGCTTCTTTTAATTTCTTGGCAAGGAAACATTTACCGTTACACTTCAGTTCAGGTCTTGACCGGTTCACACAAAGTTCTTTGGCGACATATCCCCTGTTGATATAAAACCAGCAGGTGATCCCGGCATAATAAAATGTCTGGGCAGAAAAGATGAAAAGTAATATGACGGAAGCGGCTCTTTTCACAAGATGCGAAACTATCGGAGCGCAAATTTAGGGAAGATGATTTTTATCAGCCATAGAAATGATTTAAGACAAAAACATCTTTTATGATTTATACTCAGCGACATTGATCTTCTCCCTGCAAAATTTATACTCCACTTCATCATTGCTGCTGACAATGACCAGGCGATCCTGACAGTATTCCTGTATCAGTTGGTGATATAAAGAAATACCCGTTGCATCGAGGTTGGTGCAGGGTTCATCGAGTAAAACGATCGCCGTATCAGAAAAGATACATTGCGCCAGTTTCACTCTTTGCTTCATACCGGAAGAATAATAACGTATCTGTTTATTGGCGGCCTTTTCAAGACCAAGAATGGAAATGATCTTGTCAATGGTCAACCCCGCTAAAAAAGGTTTGAACCCGCTATGAAACTCCAGGAATTCATTCAGCGTCATTTCCTCCACGACCTCCAGATAGGGAGCGCAAAGCGAAACATGTGAGTATATTTCTTCGTTCTTCAGTTCCTTGTTCAATATTCGATATTCAATTCTTCCTTCATTGATATGCATAGATCCTCCTATTGCCTGCAGTAAAGTACTCTTGCCGGATCCATTCGGCCCGGTGATCGCATAAGAATGTCCTTCTTCAAATGTGTAAGTAAAATGGCGGAATATCCATTCCCGGTTGAAGCGCTTGCCGGCATCACATAGAGATATCGTCATCGCCGTTGCCTTTGGTGAAACGTTTGATGATTCCCCTACCGCTTTCCCGGATAAAGGTGACGATCTCATCCCGTTCATCAGTAGCGGGCATTTCTTCTTCAAGGTATTCCAGCGCCTGGCTGGTGTTCATGCCTTTGTTATAGATGACCCGGTAAATATCCAATATGTGATTGATCCTTTCGATACTGAAACCCCGGCGTTTCAATCCAATAGAATTGACCCCGGCATAACTTAATGGTGTTCGGCCTGCCTTGATATAGGGTGGCACATCTTTACCTACCAATGAACCACCGCCAACAAATGCATGGGCCCCGATCTTGACAAATTGATGTACAGCACACATACCCGCCAGTATGGCCCAGTCGCCGATGACAACATGGCCTGCTACCTGGGTATTATTGCTCATGATACAGTTATCACCCACTACGCAGTCATGCGCCAGGTGACAATAAGCCTGTATCAGGCAATTCTTCCCGATCTCTGTTTTGTCGCTGTATTTGGTACCCCTGTTCACGGTCACAAACTCACGGATAGTAGTATTGTCACCGATGATCACCTGCGAGTATTCTCCCTGAAACTTCAGGTCCTGTGGTATCGCTGCTATTACCGCACCGGGGAATATCCGGCAGTTTTTGCCTATACGGGCTCCTTCCATGATGGTCACGTTGGAACCGATCCAGGTACCATCCCCTATCTCCACATCCTGGTGGATAACGGTAAATGGATCAACTTTTACATTGGTAGCCAGCTTCGCATTCGGGTGAATGTATGTGTGCGGATGGATCATGCAGTTTTTACAAAAAACCCCGCTTTAGGCGGAGACCGTGCAAAGGTAATCGTTAGCATCAAAAAACCGATTTTTTATAATGATTATCCCCAAACCGGGTTTACCAGTAAATTTGAACGTCCGCTTAACACTTATCTACTTAAAGCAGGTAATGGATAGTAAAATTGTTCTTCTTATTGCAGTATTGGCGATCCTTGGTCTTTGCGTATATAAAATGAGAAAGAGGAAGGGATGGGCCAACCTGTTTCTTTTTCTCTTTATGACACTGCTCACATTATTGATCTCAGAATTCGTTTACCGGAAATTTTTTCGTGACAAGACGATCATCAGCACGGTCAACAACTATTACAGAGGCGATCCCTATATCGGCTACAGATTCGACCCCGGCACTATCAAAGCCATTGAATATTTTGAGAATGGTGACACTATTTATAATACCAGTTATACCATTTTGCCTGATACAAATGGTTTTGGGATCAACTACCCGATGCGAAAAGCCTATAGAAGTGATACACCGGGAAAAGAAACGGTATTTCTCGGTTGCAGCTATACTCTCGGGGAAGGCCTGGCCGATGAAGAGACCCTTCCTTACCTGTATGGCAAACTCAGTGGCATCTCTGCTGTGAACCGGGGCTGCAATGGCATGGGTGTTCACCAGGTATATGAGCTTTTTAAAAATGAGTATGCCAGCCAGGATAATCATAACCGGTTATTTGTTTATTCTTATTTTTTTGAACACTTTTTCCGGGCAAAGGGTCTTTACAAATGGAATGTAGCAGGCCCTTACTATGTGATCGCCGGCGATACATTGTTTAATAAAGGACCCTTTTACAAGGTCAAAACATTGTATTGGCAGAAGATCGCCCAGGCAGCCAGTTTCCTGGGCACATTTACTTTTATCAGCGACAATATTGAACGCATTGCGGTGAACAGGGCCAAAAAGAATATCACTGAAGAGGATTTAAAACCTATATACCTGATGCTCCGGCAAATGGCAGAAATAATAGAACGGTCAGGAGGAAGACTCATCCTGCTTAGCTGGGATGATAGTCCTCCGAAAACCGGCTCTGATATCCTTGACCGGGATATTATTACTGAAAAGATTGTAACCGAGATCGGCCACACAAGCGCCAAAGTGCTGCCGGTCAGGCAGGTCATCAATTTTTCACAAAAAGAATACTCTATACCTCATGACGGCCACCCGTCGGCATTGGCCAATAAGGTTTTGGCTGAATATCTCCTGAAAAATGCCGGGCCGCCAGACCGGGACGGTAATTAGACCTGCATGTCGTATTTTTGTACTTCGCCTTTTGAAGGCAGTTCATCTTATATATGTACAACCCTCCTGATATATTGTCACTGGCTTACAAACAAGCCCCCATGCAGGAACAAATGATCCTTTTGCAGGAAAAGGACCATCATTTGCCGGGATCGGTCCGGTATAGTATAAGACGCTATCATTATGATCCGAACAGGACGTTGGAGGATGTGGGAATGATGGCCTATCATTACGAAAAAAGCAACCCTAAAGAAAATTACCTCGAACTGAAATTCTGCGTATCAGGTAATTTGTATTGCAGGCAAAAAGATACAGAATGCAATATGTGTAAGGCGGGAATCTCCAGGAACTGCCCGGATAAGATCAGCAGTGTGGATGTAATGAGTGTCAGGTTCTCGCCGGCTCATTTATCACAGTTCATAAAGCCCCGCTATTCCGGCGATACTTTAAGTGAAAATATTCTGAATTTCAACCACCGTTCTTCTTTTACCAAAATACTTCCCTTATGCGGCAAAACGAGAATGGTCATCGAATCCCTGTTGAACCACAATTATACCGATAGCCTGGAGAACATCTATATCAACGCACAGATGCAGATGCTGCTGCTCTATAGCCTTGATTGTATGGTCGGCGAGAAAGAACTGGATGTGATCAACTGCAAGTTCCTGGCAAATGAAGCTGACAGGGAAAAGATAGCCCGGTCAAGAGAAATACTGATACAACATATCGGTGAACCTATCACTATCAAGGAACTCAGCCGGAAAGTAGCGATCAATGAATGTTATTTAAAAAAGGGGTTCAAAGAAATGTTTGGCACCACCATATTTGACTTTTATCAAAGCCAGCGGATGGAACATGCCCGTTATCTTCTATATGAAAAAGGATTGAGTGTTACCGAAGTCTCGATGATGCTTGGCTATTCTTCTATCTCCCATTTCTCTACTGCTTTTAAAAAACACACAGGTTTAAAGCCCTGTGAGCTGCTTCTCCGGTAGTCTTTCGTAAATTTTCACTATCCTGTTGAAATAAACGCAATGTGATCTACGTTGCTTTTGCACGGATATTTTGCAAATAGGATTTTCCCTATGATCATACCCTTGTTTGGTGACTTTTATCACAATACAGATGGCACAATTGTTGAATATTGAAATGTCATAAATGCGTCAGCTACTCCTGATATCATTCATTAGTATTCATCTTCTCGGTAATACTGAGATCAGCCAGGTATTCAAACTACCAAACCTGATTGATCATTACTTTGAACATCACCGTATTGACAGGAACCTGAACTTTTTTGAATTTCTTGCTATGCATTATGGCGGCAACGACGGAACAGATGCTGACAATGATAAAGACAGCCAGCTTCCCTGCCACAACCTTCATCATAACACCCTTTCTATTGTTTGTTTTCAGATAGAACAGGATATAGCTGTTCTTGAGGTAACTACATGCTACAATACCAAAGAATACGGAAGGCTGTTGCTAAACGATCTTCCCCCCAAGCATGGTTCTTCTCTGATCCGGCCCCCGCGGCAAGCATAGTTTTTCCAAAAGCCAACGGCAATTACGCCACATGAATAGTGGCCTGATGACTTCGCCGTTATCTGAATACCATTATTCTTTTTAAAAAATTACAGCCACCAGTTCATAAGGGTTACACATCCGTACCCGAATGACGGAATAGAGCTGTACATACCTGATCATATAAGTAAATAGAGATCTTATGAGAAATAAACGTGTTTTGTTTAAAGTATTCATAGCTGCTATTACAGCTACTGTTTTCTTTGCCTGCCGCCACAGCCTGGATGACGTGATCGGTGGTGGCTCTGGAAACGGAGGAGGCACTACTCCGCCTGCGGTAACCAACTGCAGCCCGGATTCAGTGTATTTCGTGAATGAGATAATGCCGCTTATTTCATCCAATTGTACCATGAGCGGATGCCATGATAATGTAACACATGCAGATGGCGTTAACCTGACCACTTATGCCAAGATCATGCAGTATGTCGTGGCCGGTAATGCCACCAACAGTAAACTGTATAAAGTGATCATTAAAACAAACGGCGACCGCATGCCACCGCCTCCCATGCCGGCATTTACGACGGAGCAAAAAGCAAAGATCCAAAAGTGGATAAACCAGGGCGCAAAGAACAATAGTTGTACAGGCAGTTGTGATACGGCCATCTTTACCTATAGCGGGGCGGTAAAAAATATCATGGGCAACAAATGCGTGGGATGCCACAATCCGTCCAACCTGGGTGGCAATATTGACCTTTCGACCTATAATGCAGTAAAGGTCTCCGCATTGAACGGAAAACTATATGGTTCAATAGCACATCAGCCCGGCTATTCTGCTATGCCGAAGAATGCAACAAAACTTTCCGATTGTGAAATACGGCAGGTGCAGAAATGGATCGATGCCGGATCACTTAACAACTAAAATCCAACGTAATGAAAATCCTTTTCTCAATTTTTGTTATTATCATTTCGCTGACATTTTTCAGTTCCTGTTATTACGACAAAGAAGAATTGCTCTACGGCTCTTCGAATGCACCCTGTACGGATACTACCGGTGTGGTTTCCTATGCACAAAAGGTAGCGCCGATGTTCCAGCAATACTGCTATAGTTGTCATAACAGCAATTTCCCTTCAGGCAATATCGTAATGGGAACCTATGCTTCAGATAAAGCTATAGCCCAGAACGGGAAGCTGATGGGGTCTATTACCCATGCATCGGGATTCTCCCCTATGCCGCAGGGCATGCCCAAAATGAGCAACTGCCAGATAGCAGTAGTAAAGAAATGGATAGACAGCGGAATGCTAAATAATTAACTTTTATAACCAGAAAAATGATACGTAAAAAAATCCGGAAAATGGCAATGGCAGGAGTGATACTTCTCACCCTGATGACCATCTATATTGTTATCCCGGCCATTGTTTCATCTTTCCTGTTGCTGATCAGATAACAAACACCAATCCTAAAACCATCATCAACATGAAAAAAAGAAAAAGAATATTACTCATACTCGGTGTGTTGCTTGTAGCAGCAGCGGGCATAGGCGGGTATATCTATAAAGAATATAACAGGACACACGAAGACACGGCAGATATTAAACCGGACTATTCTGTCGCCGCTACGGACCTTATTACGGAATTCGAAAGTAATGAGGCCGGGTCTAACAAAAAATACTGGGACAAAGTGCTGGAAGCAAGCGGGACAGTGAAGGATATCGCAAAAGATGAAAGAGGTTTTTATTCGGTGATATTAGGAGATACCACTTCCATGTCATCTGTCAGGTGCAGCATGGATAGCCTTCACAACAAAGAAGCCTCCTCATTACAAAAAGGAAATACAGTCACAATGAAAGGTATATGCACCGGCTTCAATGCAGATGAACTGCTGGGGTCTGATGTTATACTGGTACGTTGCTTGGTTGTTTCAAAAAAATAATTAATTCAATAACCTAAAAAAAACAAGTATGAAAAAGATCATTTTATTGCTGCTGGCTGTTTCATGCCTGGCAGCAGGATCATATGGGCAGAAATATTTTACCAAAAACGGTAAGATCAACTTTGATGCTACTTCCTCCGGGTCTCCCGAAAAGATCGAAGGCGTGAACAGGACCGTTACTTGTGTCGTAGATGCCAAGACCGGCAATATGCAGTTTGCCGTACTGATGAAAGGTTTCGAATTCGAAAGGGCGCTGATGGAAGAGCACTTTAATGAAAACTATGCAGAGAGTGACAAATTCCCGAAAGCAGAATTCAAAGGGGCAATTGCCAATAATGAGAAAGTGAATTATGGAAAAGACGGTACGTATTCAGTTACCGTAAAAGGAAAGCTTACCATGCATGGTGAAACAAAAGATGTGGAAGCGGAAGGCAAGATCACTATACAGGGAGGCAAAGTTTCTGCAGTGGCGGACTTCAATGTTCTTCTTTCAGATTACAAGATCGCCATTCCGGGCCTTGTAGCAGATAAAGTTTCTAAAACAGCAAAGATCAGTGTAGCCTGTTCACTGGAACCACTGAAAGGCTAAAACAAAATTATTACGAGTATGAAAAACCAACTCTTCCGTATAGCAGTAGTACTGACCGGAATATTATATATGAATTCGCTGACAGCACAGGAAGAAGACCTGCTGAAACTGCTTGGCGAAGAAAAGCCGAAGAAAGAGATCGTTAAGAATGCATTCAAATCTCCAAGGGTCATCAATGGTCATTCTATGGAGTTTCTGCGACCCGGCACTATGGATTTTCGCATCCTTCACCGGTTTGGGCAATTGGACCAGGGATATGAGAACTTCTTTGGTCTCGACCAGGCCAGTATGCGTATGGGCTTTGACTTTGGCATTCTGCAGAACCTGATGGTAGGCGTTGGCCGCAGTACATACAGGAAAGAACTGGATGCATACATCAAATATGCACCATTCCTCCAGTCAACCGGCAAAGGTTCATTCCCTTTAACGATCGCACTGGTTTCAGGAATGACGATGGATGGATTACCCTGGGCCGACCCGACCCGGAAGAATTTCTTTACCTCCAAACTGGCCTATTATTTCCAGACGATCATTGGCAGAAAGATAACAGAAGGATTGACACTCCAGGTAGTGCCGACATTAGTACACAAGAACCTGGTACAATTAGCTTCAGAGTCTAACAACATTTACGCAGTTGGCGTAGGCGGACGTTTGCGGTTATCAAGAAGGATCTCACTGACCTGTGATTATTTTCATGTGTACAATCCTCTTAAGGAATATGATTCGGAAGATCCGCTTTCTGTTGGCTTTGATATCGAAACCGGCGGCCACGTATTTCAGTTGCACTTTTCCAACTCTACCGGGATGAATGAAAGAGCTTTTCTTACAGAGACGACCGGGCGATGGGACAAAACAGAGATACGGTTCGGCTTTAACCTGTCAAGAGTATTCCAGATAAAAAAGAAAAAAACAAAAGAAAAATAATCCTGTTCTAAAAAAACAGCCTGGTAGCGAACCACCACAGTTACCCGGATATATATAAGAACACTTAATCGATCACCCTATTTTATCAACATCAAAATCGCAACTTATGAAAACCAAATTGGTGGTGGCTGGGCTCATGCTCACAGTGGTGCTGTTCCAGCTTTTAAATTCGTGTCGTCATGAAATTCCTCATGACTATTGTAAAACAAACCCTATTCAGTTAACGGCCACATCATCCGGGGCAACTTTAAACCAGTCGAACGGGGCCATTAATGCTACTGCAACAGGCGGTCTTGCTTTTAAATACAGTCTCAATGACGGTCCGTTTCAGGATACAGGTTATTTCCCGGGGTTAGCCGCTTCAGCTAACTATGTGGTGATAGCTAAAAACACATGGGGCTGTTATGATACAGCCATCGTGACCGTAAATGCTATAAATCCCTGCAGTGGCGTTACCATTACCGTTAATACCACAAAAACAGATGCAACACTTGGCCAATCCAATGGAGCGATCACTGCATCAGCAACAGGCGGTTCAGGATTTACTTATAGCATTAACGGCACTACTTTCCAATCTTCCGGAACATTCAGCGGTTTAGCCGCAGGTAACTATACCGTTACGGCCAAAAGCTCTGCCGGCTGCACCGGAACGGCACAGGTGACCATTGGTACCATCAATCCATGCTCCGGCGTGACAGTAGTTGTCACTACTACAAAAGTTGATCCTACAACAGGACAATCTAATGGTTCGATCACTGCATCGGCTACAGGGGGTACAGGATTTACCTATAGCATTAACGGAACTACTTTTCAATCATCTGGAACATTCACTGGTTTGGCAGCAGGCAGCTATACCGTTACGGCAAAGAACTCGAATGGATGTACCGGCACTGCACAGGTAGTACTTGGTGTAAATAATCCCTGCAGCGGCGTTACTATAACGGTTACCTTAACCAAGGTTGACCCCACATCCGGTCAATCGAATGGTTCGATCACCGCATCGGCCACAGGTGGTACCGGGTTTACATACAGCCTGAATAACGGCGCTTATCAAACTTCAGGCACCTTTACCGGTTTGGCAGCAGGCAGCTATACGGTTACTGCAAAAAGTTCAGCAGGCTGTCTTGGTACAGCGCAAACAACACTGACCGCTTCCAATCCGTGTACCAATACCAGCATAACAGTAACAAACGCCGTAGTCAATTATACTCCTTGTACAACACCAGCTACCGGCAAGATCACTGTTACGGCAACCGGTTCTTCAGGTTATACATATAATATCAATAACGGGGCATACCAGGCAAGCAATGTATTCTCCGGGCTGAATGCAGGTACTTATACCATAGGAGTAAAAGACCTGAACGGGTGTACAAAGACAGCATCTGCTACAGTGGGTACTGCAGCATCGGGCCCGCTTTTCGCAGCAGTAAAGAACATCATCAATACACGTTGCAGCGGATCTGGATGCCACATGAACGGTAGCAGTGCTGCCGGTTATAATTTTGATAATGACTGCAGTATTGTAACACAATGGAGCAAGATCAACTCTTCATCAGTGACAGGCAGCAGTATGCCGAAATCACCGCAGCCAAAACTTACGACGGCAGAAAAACAAGCGATCACAAACTGGATCAATGCGGGACATACTTATAGCAATTAAAAAAACGCTAAAAGTAAAAACAAAGGGCGGAGTGGTTCTCCGCCCTTTTCTTTAAAATGTTTTCTTCAACCCGGGATCAGTAAGAATGATATAGTCTCCAAGATGACTGAACTTACTCCAGTCAGGGTTATCAAAAGAAGCATCACTAAAGCAACTGATGTTGAGAATTTTTAAACTGCTCTTTTTATTCTGCAATTGCGCAAGGGTGCCAAGCTTTTCATCGCAATGAAAACGGCCAACCATGTGAAAGATCTTTTTGTCCTTATTCTTTTTCCAGTATTGGTAAATGCTATAACTCATACCGGCATCCCATAAACTCTGGCTGTAATAGATCTTCGGATTATTGGTTCCGGGGCTGCCCCCACCCATAAATCCTTTGAATTTTTCGTAATATCTTCCTGCCAGCGTATCATAAGGCAGAGGCGGTAAATATTTTTTGGAAGCCTTCGGCAAACTATCCAGGGATCTCATTCCTTTACGGCTTACCATGTTCACATACCTTCTTGGTGTGTTGGCCGCTATCACATCTAATTTATTTTGCCTGGCAAACTCAACGGCCGGTTTGTAATCTTTGTAATTGCTCCATGGCCTTGATTCTTTAATGAACCTGTCCTCACTGATATAACCATCCAGGTATTCGTCCAGCACCAGTTGGCAATCGGTCTCGAACATTTCCATGCTCAATGCCAGTTTATCGCCATATACTTTATATAGTGCTTTAAAAAATTCAGCTTCGAGATAATGTCCGGCGCTGTCGTTGTGCTCCTCACCAAAAAAAAGAACATCGGCATCCTTGCAACCGGCTGCGATCTCTTCAATGGTGGTGGTTTTTTGTGTGCGGGTATCGTATATCTTGTAATGTTTCTCTATTCCTGGCTGTGAAAAACACACTACAGGCAACAACAGCAATGCTGCTATCAGTATTCTCATAATACAACGATCTTATAGGTTATTTTTTTCCGCCTTCCGCTCCGCGGTAGTTCAGAATATCCCGGTCAAATAAATACAAGCCGCCCTTATCATCACCCACCAGTTCCAGCTTATCATTTAACGTCCGGGCAACTCTTTCTTCTTCCATTTGTTCATTCACATACCACTGCAGGAAGTTATGTGTGGCATAGTCCTTCTCACTCAGCGAAAGATGCACGAGGTCATTGATACTTCCGCTTACTTTCAGTTCATGCTTCAGGAATTCCTCAAAAACATTCTTAATGGATTTGAAGGTAACAATAGGCTGTGCCAGGGCCGGCACCACAGCAAACCCGCCCCGTTCATTTACAAAGCGGATAAGTTTCAGCATGTGTACCCTTTCTTCATCTGATTGCTGATAGAGAAAATTTGTCACCCCCTCTAATCCCGGTTGTATCTCCGCCCATGATGCCATAGCGAGATAGGCCTGTGATGATTCGGCTTCCATTTGTACCTGTTTGTTCAGCGCTTCCTGAATTGGTTTTGACAACATAGTAAAAAGTTTATGCCACAAGGTATTGAAAAGTCAGGTTATCGTACCCGCGACACTTATTTTTGCGTCAATTAATACAACACAGAATGAACAGCGCTGAATTTTTCAATCAATTAGCCCGCAACCGCCGCTCCGTTTTTCCTGACCAGTTAGAGGCAGGGAAAAAAGTGGAGGATGAGATCGTGAAAGAAATATTGACCAATGCCACATGGGCGCCCAATCACGGTAAGGAAGAACCCTGGCTATTCACGGTCTTTACGGGAGAGGGATTAAAAAAACTGGCTGCCTTTCAAAGTGAATTGTACAAACAGGAAGCCGGGGAAAATTTCAAAGAACCCGCTTATCTCAAGCTACAGCAAAATCCTTTGAAGGCTTCTCATGTTATTGCCATCGGCATGAAACGAAGTGTGAACAAAAACATCCCGGAAACAGAAGATATTGCGGCAGTGGCCTGTGCTGTTCAAAATATGTACCTGTCTCTTACGGCGTATGGTCTGGGCGGATACTGGACAACAGGCGGGGTAACCTATAAAGAAACAGCTAAACCTTTTTTTGGCCTGGAAGAAAATGATAAACTTCTTGGTTTTTTTTATATCGGCCATATTGCTGTCCCTTCAACAAATGCCAAACGCAGGCCACTGGAAGAAAAAGTAAAGTGGGTAGGTGACTGATATTTTGAAATGGACCTGCATCAGTTGTTTCCTGTTTGCTGAATATTATATTTGCCCGATGCGAAAATTGCTTGTTTTAATATCACTGGTATTCAGTGTATCTGTCTCCGTTTCTTTTACCGGCAATCGCCCTGCTACTGCTGATTTAAGAAAACAATACTCACGACCACCTGATAAATGGCCTGCACCTTTTGTCGCCCCTGGTGTGAAATGGAAAGAACTGGGAGAACTGCCCTTAAGCCCGTTACTACTCCATTCAGATTCCTTAAAACACTTGATCGAACTCGGTAAAACACTATTCTTTGACCCGCGGTTAAGCAGTTCTGAGAAAATATCCTGTGCTACCTGTCACCAGCCTGAATTATCATGGACAGATGGAAAAGAAAGGTCCATCGGCCATGCAGGAGCTATCAATAAAAGAAATTCACCTACTATTCAGAATAGCTGGTTCTATCAAAAATTGTTCTGGGACGGAAGGGCAAGGGATCTCGAAGACCAGGCATTTGCTCCTATCAACAGCGAAAGTGAGATGCACGGTGATATGCGGGAGTTACCCCGCAACCTGAGAAAGATAAAAGGATACATCGCTTTGTTTGATTCTGCTTTTGACGATCCTGGTATTGATCCCGACCGTATCGCAACAGCCATTGCCACGTTTGAAAGGACCGTGATCAGTCCCAGAACAAAGTTCGATGAGTTTGTATCAGGCAAAAGGAATATACTGACCAATGCAGAACTCCGGGGATTGCATTTGTTCCGCACAAAAGCAAAATGTATGAACTGTCATAATGGTCCATTATTTACAGACAACCAGTTTCACAATAACGGCTTTCATTTGAACGGCAACGCGGAAAATGATAAAGGACTCTATAACGTATCTCACAAGGAAGAGGATCTAGGCAAATTCAAAACACCTTCGTTAAGAGATGTAATGAAAACCGGCCCCTGGATGCATAATGGTATGATGACTCATATAAACGATATAATCGTTCATTATAATAAAACATCGCCGCGGCCAGGCAGAACCACAACAGAAATGCTTTACCTGTCAAATAAAGAGATGGCCGACCTTATCTCCTTTCTTCATACTATTTCAGCGTCGCCGCCTGCATTCAAAAGGCCTGTTTTACCCGAATAGGCAACCATTTGACCGGAAAAACTATCTTTGTTATCCTTTTCGCAATCACTTAAAAAAGATCAATATGAGGAAATTACTATTAAGCTTTATCATCACGTCTATCGCTTTTACCGTCAATGCACAACCTCCCGCCGGTGACGCCAGACCCGGCGAATGGTATGGAGAAAAAGTAAACCCTGAAGGCGCAACGAGTATCACCGATGTTGCCGCCAAACTTGGTGAATCCGGTGAAATGAATACCAGGATCAAAGCAAAGATCGTGGACGTATGCCCTAAAAAAGGTTGCTGGCTCAAACTGCAGGTAAATGACAGCACTACTGCAATGGTAAAAATGAAGGACTATGGTTTCTTTCTGCCGTTGGCCGCAAAAGGAAAAACTGTCGTGATCGATGGTGAAGTGAAAACGAAAGTAGTTTCTGTTGCCGAACTGCAGCACTATGCTGAAGATGCCAAAAAAACAAAAGAAGAGATCGCTGCTATCACCAAACCTGAAAAAGAGATACGGGTGCTGGCCAAAGGCATTGTGATCGTCGAGTAAATAAAATATCTTTCTATACAAAGAGGCTGTCCTGTTTAAACGGGACAGCCTTTATTTTTTCCTCTTACAAGCCGGTTTTACGCTTTGCGTAAACCGTTTTTCCCTTTCCGTAAGCACACCTGAGTTGCGCCGTATCACCTTTGCAGCCAAAACTAACAGGAATGAAAATTTTCTATTCAAACAAGCAGGCAAGAAAAGCAGGTTTATTGATCGGCGCTATACTTTTTTCATTGATTATCCAGGCTCAAAAGAGCCTGGTAAAGGGTGTAATAAGAACGAGTGATGGCAAAGCCGCTGCACAGGTAAACGTGCAATTGAAAGAGATCAAAAAGGGCACTGTTACTGACGGTGATGGTTCATATAGCATCGCTGATGTGGAGCCGGGCAGTTATACGATCATTGTTTCTTTTGTGGGATTACAAACGGTGCAAAAAAATATACAGGTAACAGGCCATGAGACCGGTGGCCTTGATTTTACGCTGGTTGAAAATGAGAACCAGCTTGCAGAAATAGTCGTTACATCAAGCCGCTCGATGAATGAAAAACCGGTCACTATCGGTAAACTGCCCATTAAGCCGATGGATCTTCCCCAAAGCATGATGGTATTAAGCAAAGATGTACTGCAGCGCCAGCAGGTGCTGCACATCAGCGATGCACTGCAGAATGTGAGTGGTGTTTACCTGATGGGCAATACCGGCGGTTTTCAGGAGGAAATAGCAGCAAGGGGTTTTTCATTCAGCAGTTCCAATACTTTTAAGAATGGCATTCGTTATAATAACTCCATAATGCCTGAACTGAGCAGCGTCGAAAAACTGGAGTTCTTAAAAGGCGGCAGCGCAATTCTTTTTGGTAATGTATCGGCAGGCGGTGTCATGAATATTGTAACCCGGAAACCTAAATTCGATAAAGGCGGCGAAATTTCATTTCGCACCGGCAGTTATGATTTTTATAAACCATCCATAGATGTGTACGGCAGTTTAAATACAAAACAAACTGCTGCTTTCAGGCTGAATACTGCTTACGAAAAGGCAGGCAGCTTCCGGGATATGGTGAAGACAGAAAGGTTATATATCAATCCTGCCTTCCTTTTTAAACTGAATTCTAAAACAGAATTGCTGATCGAAGGCGACTACCTTAAAGACGACCGGACACCAGATTTTGGAACCGGCGCTATCAATTATGAAGTAGCCGATGTTCCCCGCAACGCATTTTTAGGGGTAAGCTGGGGATATAACAAGGTAGATCAAACGACAGCCAACGCCACCCTCACCCATTACCTGAACAATAACTGGCAGATCAAAGCAGTGGCAGGATTGCAGGATTACAATAGCGACCTGTTTGCAGCAGCCAGGCCTAATACCAGCAGCGCCTTCATCCAAACCAACGGTACCTGGATAAGAGGCCTGCAAAAAAGCAGAACAGCGGAGGATTATTACCTGGCACAGCTGGATATCACCGGTAAATTCAGGACCGGCACTATCAATCATACATTGTTAGCCGGTGCCGATGCTGACCGTTACAAAACGGCAGCTACTACTTTTGTTACTACTGCTTATAACAATGCATTGTCCAATACTTCCATAAAAGGAAAGAACATTTACGACACCATCAATGTATTCGATCCGTATGGATCAGCATTCAATAAACGAAATGACATACCCTACCTGGCGCCAAATCTGCTGACAACAAGTCCTGTCAATCGCATGGGTATATATGTGCAGGATCTTATTGCTGTTTCAGACAAACTGAAAATATTGGCAGGCGTCCGCTACAGCATACAGGAAAATAAAAAAGCAAGTGTTGACACATTAGCCAAAGCCACAAGGGGATTTGTTGCCGCTTACACGAGCAAAGCCTTTAGCCCAAGGTTGGGTATCGTTTACCAGCCATTAAAAACAATTTCTTTATTCGCCAGCTATACCAATAACTTCAGCCCGAACACAGGCGTAGATACATTCAACAGTCCGCTTAAACCATCTATTATTGACCAATATGAGCTTGGGGCCAAAACAGATCTTTTCAAGGGTTTGCTTTCCGTAAATGTAACAGCCTATAAGATCGTGAACAGTGATTTTGCCTTGTCCGTACTGAATCCGCCAGCCTCTATACCTGCCGCTAAAGAACTGGTGGGTGAAGTAACCAGCAAAGGAGTGGAAATAGATATTACCACCAAATCAATTCAGGGTTTTAATTGCATAGCAGGCTATAGTTATAATGACACCCGCTATACAAAATCGAACGGGCATAATAGTTCTGTAAAAGCAGGCGACCGGCTGCGTTACAATCCATCACATACTGCCAACGCAAGTATCTATTACAACTTTTCTGCTACCTCAGCGCTTCATGGCTTCAGTCTCGGCGCAGGGGCTTTTTACGTCGGCGACAGGTTAGCCGGAAGAAACAATACAGCCACCAACCCGACATATAAGTTAATGGCGCTGCCCGATTACACATTACTTGATGTATCTGCCGGATACGCAACAGGGAAATATGCCATAAGGGTTAAGATAACCAATCTTGCCAATAAACTCAGCTACAATGTGCATGATGACAATAGTGTGAACCCGGTAGCACCACGCCAGTTTGCCGCTACTGTTTCATATAAGCTCTGATCAATAAGAAGACAGTAATAAAACAAACTATTATAGTTAAGATACGCAACCGCAGTGCCGGGGAACCAAGCAGGAAGCTTCTATTTGATGTATAACTTATAGTACCCTTCTGCTTTACTTCCCTGCACGCTGTCATCTTTCAGGTAAAAAGAAACCCTGAAATGATCGTATAGTTTATTCACGGCTGTAATCACTACACTCATGCTGATATACTCCGCATCTTTGGCGTCAATGCCTTCTGTATAATTCTTAAATAAATTATCCTCCCTCAGGAATTCTTCCCCTTCACTGGTCTCCATCACCTCGCCGCCGCTGAGAAATACTTTACTGTCCTTCTCTTTCCATCCTGATACGATCAGCCGGAGGACCACTTTCTGGTTTACCTGCACCACATTGTTTTCTGGTACACGGGTGCCATCTTCAAAAAGCAGGAATGCCTGTTCGATCTTAATTCCTTCCGCTTTTGAGATCACAATACCGTTCCTTGTCTTCGCATTATCATTTTCCGTTTTCCCCTTTTCACTCTTCACTTTGATCTCGCAGGATGAAAGCAGAGACAGCATTGCCAATGATAAAAGAAAATTCTTGCGCATAGTTCATCCGGTTGTTTATATTACCACATTCACCATCTTCCCTTTCACAAAAATGATCTTCTTCGGTGGTTTGCCTTCCAGCCATTTCTTCACCACCTCGTTATCCAATACTAATTTCTCCACTTCCGGCTGTGCGGCATCCAGTGCAATATTAATCGTGGTGCGCAGTTTGCCATTTATAGAGATAGGGTACTCTTTACTGCTTTCGGTCACGTACTTTGCTTCAAACTTCGGATAACTGGCATCCAGGATACTTCCTTTGTTATCTAACTGCGCCCACAGTTCTTCTGTAATATGTGGCGCATAAGGAGTAAGCAATACAAGTAATTGCTCCAACACTTCTTTTTTATGACATTTCAGGTCAGTCAATTCATTCACGGCGATCATAAAACCGCTGACACCAGTATTGAAACTGAAACGTTCGGTCGCCTCTTCAATTTGTTTGATGGTTTTGTGCAGCACTTTCAGTTCGGCATCAGTAGCTTTCTCTTCATTCCACACTTTCCCTTTCACTTCATCATAGAATAAGCGCCATAGCTTTTTCAAAAAGCGGTGAACACCTTCTATTCCTTTCGTATCCCAGGGCTTACTCATCTCCACGGGGCCGAGGAACATTTCATACATGCGGAAAGTATCGGCACCGTATTTTAATACCAGGTCATCGGGGTTGACGGTATTGAATTTGGATTTGGACATTTTTTCCGTCTCTACACCGCAGATGTATTTGCCATC
>JAEUVK010000201.1 GCA_016787135.1 Chitinophagaceae bacterium
AGCGAGAGCTTTTTCTCATAATAAGCAATTTTTAGTTTGGAATATGGTGGAAAAATAAGGATTGTCAGGTTTATCTAAAAATTTAATTTTTAAGCAGAAAGGATAATTTGTTGAAATCTGCAACCATTATACTTTGGGCAGGTTTTCCACCCTTCTTACTTTCGGTTCATGGCTATATTTCAATTTCCGGGACAGACCCGGTTTTATAGTGGCAAGGTAAGAGATGTTTATACGATCCGGGATCAATGGCTTGTTATGGTGGCCTCCGACCGTATATCTGCTTTTGATGTGATTTTGCCCCGCCCCATCCCATTCAAAGGACAGGTGTTGAACCAGATCGCTGCCTATATGCTCAAAGCTACCAGTGATATTTGCCCGAACTGGCTACTGGATGTTCCCGCACCAAATGTGTCAATAGGTAAAAGATGTGACCCTTTCAAAATTGAAATGGTCGTCAGGGGGAATCTTACCGGTCATGCATGGCGTACCTATTCTTCCGGGAAAAAAGAATTATGCGGTGTAACGATGCCCGACGGGATGAAAGAGAATGATTACTTTCCTACCCCTGTCATCACTCCTTCCACCAAAGCCGACCAGGGGCATGATGAAGATATCTCTGCCAGGGACATCATTGCCAAAGGCCTGGCCACAGCAGAGGAATGGGAAACGCTGACTGACTATACGCTGAAACTGTTTGCCCGCGGAAAGCAACTTGCTGCGAAAAGAGGATTGATCCTGGTTGATACCAAATACGAATTCGGGAAGATCGGCGACACTATCTATCTGATGGATGAGATCCATACCCCTGACTCATCAAGGTATTTCTATGCAGAAGGATTTGAAGAACGACAGAAAAAAGGTGAACGGCAAAAGCAGTTGAGCAAGGAATTCGTGAGGGAATGGCTGATCGCTAACAACTTTATGGGAAAAGAAGGCCAAACAGTACCGGAAATGACCGACGAATGGGTGAATACCATTTCACAACGATATATCGAACTTTATGAAAAAGTGATCGGAGAAGAATTCATGCCCGATCCGCTTTCCGATGATGAGACATTCCAGGCGATATTGTCATCACTTTCGGACATTCATGAATAAAAAAGAGAAAAGGTAAATATCCCTTTTCTCTTCACTGCTCTGTTATCCCTTAGTTATTTCTTTGTCTTTGTCCTGAAATTACTGGTGCTGGTACTCTGGCGACCGGTTATCAAAGGACAGTAGTAATCAATGGCATCCTGCGCTTCAAAATAGGTAAGCCAGTAATCAGTAACTGTCCCGGTAAAGATCACACCCGAAGAATGGTTATAGATATCTTTGGTACCCCCATAACTGAAGTCACCATAAACAATGCTGCCTTCATAAGGTTTGTAACCTCCATAAGACCTGATGATGGTATAACCGTTGTAGGTTTCCACTACATAGTAATTACAATAGACGTCGCTATAGACCACTTCGCCTCTTTCCTTAGATAGCCAGTAACCTTCATTGAATCCGGCATCCTGTTTATAACAACCTGCAAGAAAAATCGCCGATATTAAAACGACCGATGAAATAGTAAAGATCTTTTTCATAATAATTGAGTTTTAGATTTTCGTTTATTTTTTCAATCTTTTGCATTCATATGTAGGAAGTCAAATCACAGGCTAAAGTTTGATTACAACTTGTTAAAGTCCTGTACGACTAAAAGCGCAGGAGTTATCCCCGAAGAAAAAGTTTCAGGAAATCGGCATTACCTTCATTGGGAAAATAAAAGGCCCCCAATATGAAAATATTATTCATCGGAGCTACCGGCATGCTCGGTAAACCTGTTGCCAAAGAATTGATAAAATCAGGATTTGATGTAACATTACTGGCAAGGGATACCCGCAAAATGCAATCACTGTTTCCGGGTCAGCCCATTCTGCAGGGTGACGTTCTTGACGTATCCGGCCTGACGGAAGCCATGAAAGGGGCAGACGCTGTGTACTGCAACCTCTCCATCATGCAAAATTCGACCGGCAAAGATCCCCAGACCGAAAGAGAAGGCATGGCCAACATTATTGCGGCTGCAAAGCGATCAAGTATAAAGCGGATCGCTTATTTATCTTCTTTGGTTCATCGGTACCAGGGTACGAATAACTTTGACTGGTGGGCATTTCGTATCAAGAAAGAAGCGTTAGAAAAAATTAAGACATCGGGTTTAGCGTACACGATCTTTTATCCCTCCACCTTCATGGAGGCATACCCGAACCAAATGATCATGGGTAGCAAAATAGCCATGCTGGGAAATTCATTAATGCCTATGTGGTTTATTGCAGCGGAAGATTATGCACGGCAGGTAGCGGCTTCATTCAGGTTATTGAAAGCTGAAAACAGGGAATACAGTATCCAGGGAGCTGAGCCATTTACATTTGACCAGGCAAACAAAGTATTTATTCAGCATTATACAAAACGGAAGCTGAAAGTCATGAAAGCTCCTATCGGCGTCATGAAATTCCTAGGCCTCTTTTCAGCAAAGTTCAATTATGCCTCGCATATTTGCGAAGCCCTGAACAAATACCCGGAAAAGTTTGAAAGCGCCGGCTCCTGGGAAGAACTCGGCAAACCGTCCATTTCATTGGCAGAATTTGCCCGGACTGCCTGAGGAATTGTATTTTGCAGGCATGAAAAAAAATATCCTCCTTACCTGCCTGCTTGCATTTTCGATGATCGCTGCCTCCCAAACTGACAATTACCTGATCGTTGGCACCTATACCGGCGGCAAAAGTGAAGGTATCTATGTCTATAAATTCAATAGTACGGATGGCTCTTACCAGGCAATAAGCCATGTCAAAACATCCAATCCTTCCTTTATCGCCATTTCGCCTGATCAGAAATTTGTTTACGCTGTTCTTGAAAATGCCGACAATAAAGGTAAAGGCGGTGAGATATCTGCCTTCGCATTTGATAAAACATCAGGCAAACTTACCTATATCAACCAGCAGCCAACCGGCGGTGACCACCCTTGTTATGTGGAAACAGATAAAACCGGAAAATGGGTGATAGCAGGCAATTACACCAGCGGGAGTTTGTCTGTTCTCCCTGTAAATAAAGATGGCAGTCTTGGCAAAGCCACCGATCACATTCAGCATGAAGGTTCGGGCATGAATAAACAAAGACAGGAAAAACCGCATGTTCACTGCACGTTATTTTCAGCAGATAATAAATTCTTGTTTGTCCCTGATCTCGGTATTGACAAAGTGATGATCTATGCTTTTGATGCAAAATCAGGCAAGCTCACCCCGGCTTCACAGCCGTTTGCAAAGTCAGTGGATGGTGCTGGTCCGCGGCATTTTACTTTTCATCCCAATAATAAATATGCATACCTCATAGAAGAACTCAGCGGAACTGTCGTGACCTATCAATATAAGACCGGGAGATTAAAAACCATTCAGCGCATTAGTACCATGCCGGCCGGGGACACCAGTTTTGCCGGAAGTGCAGACATCCATGTATCGCCTGATGGAAAGTTTTTGTACGCCTCCAATAGGGCCAACTCCAACACCATCGCCATTTTTTCAATTAATTCTAAAAACGGCAAACTCACCGCAATCGGTCATCAGTCAACGCTGGGAAATACTCCCCGTAATTTCAATTTCGATCCATCCGGAAATTTTTTATTGGCCGGAAACCAAAACAGCGATGAGATCGTGATCTTCAGAAGAGATACAATGACAGGTTTGCTGACGGATAGCGGAAAGAGAATAAGCGTAGGCAAGCCAGTCTGCTTAAGATGGATAGAGGCAAATTAGTCTGAACTTTTTTTATTTTTCAGTACCGGTCGTAGCCTTTCTCTTGATTTATTAAAGATATTTCTTCCTTTATCTATACCGGCCCTGATCTTCTTTTGCTCCTCTTCCGGCAGGTGGATCACATCCTGGCACTCTTTACTACAGCAGCCCTCATACGTTGCTGCACACTCTTCACATTGAATAAACAAAAGATGACAACCGCTGTTGACACAATTCGTATGCGTATCGGCCGGTTTGCCGCACTGGTGGCATCTGGCAATAATATCTTCCGTGATCCTCTCCCCCAATCGTTCATCAAACACAAAATTCTTTCCGATGAATTTACTGGGAAGACCTTTCTCCTTTGCCTGTTTTGCATAATTGATGATACCGCCTTCCAGGTGAAAAACATTTCTGAAACCGCTGTGCAACATATACGCAGATGCTTTTTCGCAACGAATACCACCTGTACAATACATGATGATGTTCTTATCCTTCTTATCCTTCATCATATCTACCGCCATCGGTAACTGCTGGCGGAAAGTATCGCTGGGTATCTCAATCGCATTTTCAAAATGTCCCACTTCATATTCATAATGATTGCGCATATCTATCACTACGGTATCATGATCACGCATCAGATCGTTCATCTGCTCTGCATTCACATACTTTCCTTTATTCTCCATACTAAATAAAGGGTCGGTTATACCATCGGCAACAATCTTTTCTCTCACTTTTACTTTGAGCACCCAGAATGATCTACCATCATCATCTACCGCAATATTCAGGCGAAGTCCGTTCAGCGGCTCACAAGAATACAGGAAATTTTTCAGCGCTTCGAAATTGCTTTGCGGTACACTGACCTGGGCATTGATACCTTCCTGTGCCACGTAGATACGGCCAAAGACCTTCAGGTCATAGAGGGCTTTATAAAACTCATCCCTGAATTTCACCGGGTCGGCAATAGGAAAATACTGGTAAAAGGAGATCGTGGTGCGGGGCTCGGCTTCCTGGTATAAACGTTCTTTCAGCTCCTTCTGAGAGATGCGGTTGTGTAATAATGCCATGAACTAAATTTTCGTGACTGCTTGCGTTGCAGTTAAAAATTTTAAACAGGGCAAAGGTAAGAAAAAGAGTCAGGAGTTAGTATCAGGAAACGAGGAGTTTTCACAGCAATCGTCACTCATCAAACCTGATCTTCCCACCTAACAAGCCGCCTGCCCCGAGTTTGATGCCAAATTTGTAATTCAACCCCGGCTGGTAAGCATTGATAAAATCAACCCTGAATATCTTAAGTATGTTCTCTACTCCCAGGAAAGCCTCCACATAATTCTTATCCTTATCTACATAAAATGCATTGGCCCCGGCCACGAGGTACCACTTCAGTTTATTGAATAAGGGTATCTTGTTTGTCAGCAGACCATTAAAGTGATGTTCTATATGGGCGACAGTATAAAAACTTTCGGTATTACTGTAACGATAATATGGCGCCATCTGGAAAGCATCAAGATATTTACGTATAGAATAGACCTGGTTGCCATTGAAATGCTGAAAGTCGGGTATCTCCGCTTTCTTAGCATTCAAAAACCCGCCGATACTCAGTTTATATTTGAATTCCCCGCCCAGTTTGAAATTGAGATTATCTGTGACGGATAGCTTCCATTTGTCAAAGTTCACATCACTTCCTAGAATATGTTCAATTCCCTTATTGTATTCCAGCGTGAATATGGGCGCATCAGATCCGACCGGCATTTTATACCTCGGGAACTCGATGTAGCGTTGCCCCGGCTGCCATATCAGTTTCATTCCTGCAACCACTGCCTGGTGACGGCTGAAAGGAATACCGGCCAACTCATACGGGTGATTAGGCAAAAAGGTCTTGTGCTTTGCAAATATGGAGAAGTCTGTTGTATTCTCTACCGGTAACCGGTCTTCATACGTTACATGCAAATTAAGCCTGATACCACTTTCTGTCCGGGTATTGAATTCAGCCCTGCCAAACCAGTTCTCATATACTTTCATGTAATTCTCCTTCCATAGCAAAGTAGTGATAGCATTGGACAACGGATCAAGAGGGCTCTCATGGTTGAACTGCGACAACCGTTTGCCCCCGGATAATTTCAGATACCGGTTGCGGATATTGCTGTACAGTTCCTTTGACCGGATGGTCAGGTCAGCATAAGAATTAAGATGTGTATTACTGAAGCCATAGCGGGTATTCCAGCTAAGTGTATAGTTCAGTTTTCTTTTCAACCGGTTAAAATGCAACGACTGCTCCCCTACAACAGCCAGTCCTTCCACTGTATTATAATCAAGTTTGGGCAGCAAAGGCCTGGCACTATAAGAAACGATCATTTTCTTTCCGTAAAAATTATGATGAGCGCCTGACCAAACAATATCTTTCACGGATATGGGCTTCTGGTTCTTCCGGAGTGAATCAATATTGCGACGTGTAAGGAAAGAATCACGCATCACTTTGGCCACACTGTCCTTAAAGACAAAATTTCTCTTTTCATCCTGTTCCAGGGCAACAGGCCTTACTGCATTCCAATAGTTGGTGTCCCTTTTATTAGCAGCAGTATCATATTTCATCAATACCCGGTCAAAATGCTTTTTTGTAAACCCGGGAGCAAGGTTGTAGTCTGAATATACATTCACAAAATTGCCGGTAAAATCAAATCCCAGCATTTTCACTGCCACAAATACCACCTGGTTCTTTGTTTTCCAGGTATCGCTGGCAACAGGAGAATGGATCTGGCTGATGCGAATGGTGTCCACCAGCTCCAGCGAATACTCTTTGGTCGTTTGCAGGTCGAGGCTATAAATACGCCAATCATCTTCTGTTATCTGAATGGTGCCGCTGAACAGGGGCTCATTCTTCCTTCTTGGAATAACTTTGATGGTATTGACCATCTTGTTATCCTCTACAAAACTGCCTTCATACCTGTATTTGTAAAAATTCAATGCCCCGTCAGCAATAGGGGAAATAAAACCACGGGGATTAAGGTTATTATCAAAAACAGAGACATTATTCTGATAAAAATTAATGAAGAAAGGAAAACTCAACCCGAACCCTCCCCCGCTCTGCCGGGATGAGATGACATTGTATTTGATCTTATCCGGCTTTTTGAAAGATACTTTGGTGACAGATTCAGATAGGAACAGTATACCTTTACCAAGTGAATCCAAGCCGTCGTTGCCATCACGTTCTATCTTTTTACCAAACACCCTTGATGGCATTCCCCTTGATCGCAGCAAGCCCTTGATATAAACATCTACGGAAAATGAATCCACCTGGCCATTGTAGTAAGAACGCTTCTTTATCGCCTGCCGGATGATCTCGTAAGCAGGATCCTCTCCTTTTTTTACGATCACCTCACTAAGTGTAAGCTGCTGCACAGTCAAGGTGAAGTTGACCAGTTGTTCTTCGCTGGTAACAGTGATGACCTTTTCTTCCTTTTTGTAATTAACATACTGGCAAATCAGGGTGTACTGGCCGGGGCTTAACGTGATAGAATAATTACCCGAACTATTGGCATTGGTACCTTTGGTAGTGCCTTTGATACTGATGGAAGCATAAGGGAGCGGGACACCTTTATCATCGGTGACCGTTCCGGATATTTTACCGGCATATAAGAACAAAGAGAACAACAGGAAGGATAAGCAGAGTATTGATCGCAGCATACGGGTGAATGTAAGGCGAAAATACTCCGTGAGTTGTTACAAAAAAGAAAAAAGACTTTTACAGGTATATCATAAAAAAGACAGACCGGGCTTTTCTTCTTCTCCTGTCAGCGGAAATGAAAAGGAAACAGTGGTGATCTTTTGTTTCCTGTTCAGAATATTCAAACGGCCACCCGCTTTTTCAGCAAGCGGTACTACATCCTGCAGGCTAAGCGCTATTCCGTAAGTATTACAGCAATTCTCGTCCTTTATATTGAACTCGATCATCTTTCCATACAACTCTTTCGCTGAGACAATGATCAGCCCATGCCGGCTATGCATCACCATTACTTTGAGCAGGCTGCTGATGATGGAGCCGATCAGGTTTTCATCAATACTTAATCTCAGCCTGGCATTCACATTATTGATGACGGCGCTGAAATTTTCCCTTGCAGGAGAAGAATATCTTTCGGTGATCTTATCTACAAGCAGTGACAGGGATACATCACTTCGCCTGTCAACGGATACGAGATCGATGGTTTTCATATTATACTTTTAAAAGATCAAAAATATACGAGACCGGCCACCCCGCCGGCCCCGTAAGTCTCTTTCAAAGGAACATGGATGCCTGTTTCACGGGTAAAAGCCCTTTGACCCTTTCCAATGCGAAAAGAAAGTACCTTTTCAAAGAAGCACAGAAACGATCCTATAGATCAGATGCCCTGTATGGACAGGCAATATGTCTGTTGGTTTTTAGGCAGAAACGTCTGCCTTTAGCATGGTAGCCTGGTTGTTAGCACGGATAAGGAATATAGATAGGCTCAGGTTTGCAACTGTAGGTCACCGCAATTATTCATAAACCGTGCCATTCGGGGAAAATGTGAAAAACTAAGGGCCCGGATAGAGAAGACCATAATATAGTGGGGATAAATTGTTAAACTGCAGTACCTGTTTCTTCTGATGATCTGCTGAACATTTTATTCAGTATCCCATACAACTCAGGATGCTTCGACCGCAACAGGTCAGGTCTTTCAAAAAAATATTCAGAGACGACGGCAAAAAATTCCGCCTGGTTAGTGGCCCCGTAAGGATCAATATCCGAACGGTTCTTCATGATCTCTCTGATCTTTTTATGCATCATGTCTAACCAGGGTAAGGTATATTGATTACTTAACAGAACGTCCGGCACACCATCCACATCGCCATCAGTTTTATCAATGAGATGAACAAACTCATGGATAGCTGTGTTGTTCTTATCTGTTTTGTTGGAAAAGCCCTGCCGCAAAGCATGCCTTGAAAGTATCATTACGTTTTGCATGGCGCCTGAACCTACCATACCCAGTACTGAACGACGGCTCCCCTCCTGTTCAAATTCTTCGCTGAATGTTTCCGGGTACAGTAAGACCTCGTTCAGGTTAACATATTCCCAGTCAGGAAAAGCATAAATTGGGATGATGGCGCTGGCGCCGATCAGTACACGATCTAAATCTTCCACGGCTGTATTAACACCTGTGATCCTGACACCGGAAAGAAAATACTGTACCCTGTCTTCAAAATGCTTTCTGCCCTGTTCATCTAATTTCTGATAAAACAGCACATGCCTGTTCAGCAGTTCCCGGTAATTTTCCGGCATAGGCAAAACGATCCTGTTTTTCTTTCCCTTCCTGATCAGTGATATGAACAGTAAAAGCAGAACGGCCAATGTCCCGGCTGTGATCATTATCGCATCTATCATAACATGAAATTAAGTATCCCTTTCATCGGAAATATAAAAAGCGTTATTTTGTTCGCAACAAACTTCCTCCTGTGTAAAAAGATAAACGACGGGAAAATATCGTATAGTACATTTGACCAAAGAACAATGGCATGATCTCCTATAATACCAAAGACTGGTTCACTTTCATCTTCCGTTTTCATAAGGCTGACACTGTCCGCAAACTGATGCCGCTTATCATCGGCATCTGTATCTACTCCGCTTTCATTGCCTGGCTGGAACTGGAATACTGGAAACTGTCGGACAAAGATTATGTCAGGAATATTCCCGTGATGCATTCGCTTCTTGGATTTGCCATCTCCATGCTGCTGGTGTTCCGTACCAATACAGCCTATGACCGCTGGTGGGAAGGAAGAAAGCTATGGGGCAGCCTGGTCAATAACAGCCGGAACCTGGCCATCAAACTGAGTGCAATACTTCCGCAAGAAGAAAAAGCACAGCGTTCATTTTTCCGGAAAATAATTCCTGCCTATGCCTACGCCCTCCACAACCACCTCCGCCGTGAGCAAACAAGGATAGAATTATTTGATGATGAAGAACACAAACATGTCTTCAGTAAAATAGATACGGAGAAACATATCCCCAACCAGATCGCCATGCTGCTATTCCAGCATATCCAGCAACTGCATAAGGAAGGAAAGATATCCGGCGAACAACTCATTTTTTTGAATAGTGAGTTACAATCCTTCACTGATATTTGCGGCGCCTGCGAACGGATCAAGAACACTCCCATCCCCTTTTCGTACAGCGTTTTTATCAAAAAATTCATTTTTGTCTATGTCATGACCCTGCCATTCGGCTATGTATTTCAGCTGGGGTTTTATGTAATACCTGTCGTGGCATTTATTTTTTATGTACTGGCAAGTCTTGAACTGATCGCTGAAGAGATCGAAGATCCTTTTGGTGGCGATGCTAATGATGTACCCACCGATAAGCTTTCGCAGAATATCCACCGGCATGTAGCCGAGATCATCTGATCGGCCTTTTATCGTACTAAAACTTCGTATTTATTCCTGCCATGCGGGGCAACTTCGGTATGCATTTTGGCGTTACTATGCATGAAAAGAATCCATCCCCGCAAAACAGGTATCATGAGAAGGTTCCCATTTTTAGTCATCGCATTAGTAACAACACTGTCATTCATCCTTTCCTGCAGCAAAGGAGGCCCTGTCAATAATACTCCTGTCTGCGACAATGTAACCAATAAGAATTTTACAGCAGATGTGAACCCGATCATACAGACATTCTGCAATAAAGCCGGTTGTCATAATCCCGGCAGTGTAAATGGCCCCGGGTCACTTATTAATTATACAGAAGTGTTCAATGCAAGATCCGCGATACGCCCGGCAATTGTATCCGGGCTCATGCCGCAGGATGCAACACTTACGACGGCACAAAGAAATACCATTATCTGCTGGATAGACAGCGGAGCCCCGAATAACTGATCCGTCACTTTTCCTGTACTGTTGAATTTCTGAACGCCTTATATTTAGGGTCTTAAACTCTTGCTATGTTAAGACCAATACTATCGCTGCTTTTTATTTTTTCTTCGCTGCTTGTTTTTTCACAATCAAAATTGGATAGGCTCTCTGTTGAAAAGATCATGCGTGATCCGAAATGGATCGGCACCTCACCCTCCAACGTTCAATGGACACAGGACGGTAAGTTTGTTTACTTCAACTGGAACCCGGATAATGCGATCGCTGATTCATTATACTACATCAGTGTTACTAATAAAGCTCCGGTAAAAGCCGGGACAAAAGAAACACAGGAATTCAACTCGACCGGCAACTTTGTTTACAACCAGGCCAGGAGTGTTTACACCTATGCAAAAGACGGCGACATTTTCATCACTGATATAAAGACCGGCAAGACGAGACGTATCACGGAAACTGTGGACGCCGAATCAGCTCCCCGTTTTTCTTTTAATGAAACAAAGATCGTTTACAGCCGCAGCCAGAACCTGTATGCGTGGGATATTGTTACCGGCGAGACATTGCAATTAACCAATATCAAAAGTGGTGAAGCTACTCCTGCAGCCCCGGTAGCTGGTGGCGGTGGATTCCAGAGAGGCGGTGGTGCAGGCCCGGCAAGAACCGGAACACCTCCCGGCAGCACTGCAGGCAACCAACAGGAAGACTGGCTGAAAAGAGATCAGCTCCAATACTTCCAGGTATTGAAAGAAAGAAAAGAAAAAAGAGAGAAAGGTGAAGCCTATACCAAAACATTGCCCAAACCCAAAGACCTGCGCAGCATCAGTATCGAGGATAAAACATTAGGAGGTCTTAACATCAGTCCTGATGGAAGGTTCATCAGCTATAATTTAACCAAAGCTGCTGCCAATGCAAAGACCACCATCGTTCCCAACTATGTAACCGAAACAGGCTTTACCACAGATATACCTGCCCGTACCAAAGTGGGTGCACAACAGGCAACCTCAGCGTTTTTTATTTATGACAGGGAGAGAGATACTGTGTATGCCATTAAAACCGATTCTATCCCCGGTATAAAAGACCTGCCCGATTATGTAAAAGATTACCCGAAACAATTGGAAGAACGCAAAAAGAAAAATGAGAACCGTGCTGTTACGTTTACCGTTACTTCCTGGTCGCCTAAAGGCAGCTATGTGGTATTTGATATCCGTGCCAATGATAATAAGGACCGCTGGCTGATGCGCTGGGATACTGCTGACCGAAAACTGAAACTACTCGACCGCCAGCGGGATGAAGCATGGATCGCCGGACCGGGCATTGGCTTTGGCCGTACCGGGTGGATCAACGAGAATACCTTCTGGTTCCAGTCGGAAGCAACAGGTTACTCTCATCTTTATACCTACAACGTAACGAATAACGAAAAGAAAGCATTGACGGCCGGCAACTATGAAGTGCAACAGGCGCAGCTTTCCCTGGATAAAAAGTATTTTTATATCAGTACAAATGAAGTGCATCCCGGCGAGCAGCATTTCTATCGCTTATCCATTGCTGACGGTAAAAAAGAAAAACTGACCACGATGACCGGCGCCAGCCAGGTGAGCCTGTCAAGAGATGAGAAATACCTGGCGATACTCTACTCCTATTCCAATAAACCCTGGGAACTGTACCTGCAGGAAAACAAGGTGGGTGCAAAAGCTGAACCGGTCACTAACAGATCGCAGAGTGAAGAATTCAAAAGCTACGCCTGGAAAGATCCTGAAGTGATCAGCTTTACTGCAAGGGATGGTGCTACGGTATATGCAAGGTTATACAAACCCACCAACCCGCATCCCAATAAACCAGCAGTACTGTTCGTACATGGTGCCGGTTATTTGCAGAATGCACACAAATGGTGGAGCCAGTATTTCAGAGAATATATGTTCAACAATATGCTGGCCGATAACGGTTACTATGTACTGGATATTGATTACCGCGGCAGCGCCGGCTATGGTCGTGATTGCCGCACCGGTATCTATCGCCACATGGGCGGCAAAGACCTCAGTGATCATGTGGATGGGGTGAACTGGTTAGTGAAGAATTATGGCGTGAACCCGGCGCATGTCGGTTTATACGGCGGTTCTTATGGCGGTTTTATTACGCTGATGGGTATGTTCACCGAACCCAATGTATTTGCGGCCGGCGGCGCCCTGCGATCTGTTACCGACTGGGCGCAGTATAATCATCCCTATACGGCTAACATACTTAATGAACCGTTTACCGACAGTATTGCTTACCGCCGCAGTTCACCGCTATATTTTGCCGAAGGGCTGAAAGGACACTTAGTGATGTGCCATGGCATGGTGGATGTGAATGTGCATTTCCAGGATATCGTAAAGCTATCGCAACGGCTGATAGAACTGGGTAAAGACAACTGGGAACTCGCAGTGTATCCGATGGAAGACCACGGCTTTGCAGAGCCGAGTAGCTGGACAGATGAGTACAAGAGGGTGTATAAGTTGTTTGAGGCAGTGCTGAAGAAATAAGTATGGTTCCTTCAACCCGGCACAGAAGTATGATAGCGGAGCCAGTATGGGCATAGTGTATGAAAAAAGAATCGGAAAAATGATTTAATTCAGACACAGTCTGTTACTCTCCCACCGAAAACATCCACAGGTTAAGCTCCATTGATCAAATAGCCCGCTGCACTGCAGGAATAGTTATTCAATACCTGCAGCGACATGCTACTTACACAATGGCCTGCCTGTCAAAGGTCGTATGGGTCAGAGGGTCATATGGGTCAGAAGGTCATATGAGTCAGAAGGTCATATGGGACAGGCGTGCTTCGTCAAGCTCAGCACGTTGCTCCGGCATAGCCAATAATCATCTGTAAGCTGTATGCACTGGGAACCGGGCACTTAGTTTGAACGCTTTTACTATGCTTCTGGCATACAGTATCCATACAGCAGGCCCCCTCCATCTCCCCAAAGGGGGAGGGTGTCTGGCGTAATGAGCATGGGATAAGGTTGAGGTTGATAAAATGGCGGCGGGCCGGGGTCTGCCGCGCCCGGATGCAAATAATACAATGCGGGCACCGTAACCTACTTCGTTCATTTGTATGATACCGTGAAAACGCTGTAACTTACAAGCGCTAAAAACCTTATACTTGCAAAATGCAAAAACCAACGCTATGACAGAAAAGACCATCCATGAAGGAAGAAATGTAAAACGCATACGGGAGATACTGGGTATCAAACAGGATGC